>NZ_RZRY01000693.1:0-3216 GCF_003998035.1 Mesorhizobium sp. M2A.F.Ca.ET.039.01.1.1
CCCATGGACAAGCGGATCTTCTGGCTGGCGCTCGGATCGTTTGCGATCTCGACCGAAGGCTTCGTCATCTCAAGCCTTCTTCCCGACATTGCATCCGATGCCGGCATATCCGTGCCGCTCGCCGGCTCGCTGATCACCGCCTTCGCGCTCGCCTACGCCATCGGCGCACCCGTGCTGGCGACGCTGACCGGCGAATGGGACCGGCGGCGCGTCATCCTGTGGACGCTGGTATTCTTCGTCATCGGCAACATCGTCGCCGCGCTGAGCTCGTCCTTCGAACTGCTTTTGATCGCCCGCATCGTCATGGCGCTTTCGTCCGGCCTGTTCGCCGCGACAGCGCAGGGGACGGCCGTGGCGCTGGTCGATGACCATCACCGGGCCCGCGCCATTGCCGTTGTCGTCGGTGGCACCACGGTGGCCGTCGCCGTCGGCGCGCCGCTCGGCGCCCTGGTCGCAGCTGTCGCCGGCTGGCGCGGCACGTTCTTCGCCATCGCCGCGCTCGGCGCGCTGTCCGGCGCGATCCTGTGGTGGCGGCTGCCGCGCGGCATCATCGGCACCAGGCTGCCACTGAAGCGCAGGCTGGCGGCGGCTGTTCGCCCCGGCGTAATGCCGATCCTGCTGACGACGACGCTTGCGCTGGTCGGCGCCTTCACCGTCTTCGCCTTCATCGCGCCCTTGGCCCTTCAGGGTGGCGGGCTCTCGCCGATCGCGCTGCCCGGCATGCTGCTCGCCTTCGGCGTCGGCGCCGTCATCGGCAATATCGCCGGCGGCCAGGCCGCCGACCGCTTCGGCGCGACCCGCACCGTCGCCTGGTCGCTGACGCTGTCGGCCGCGACGCTCGCCACCTTCTCGCTGATCCCGGCCTTCCTGCCGCATTCGATCGCCGGACCGGCGCTGATGGGTATGATGGTGCCTTGGGGCATTGTCGGCTGGGCCTTCCCGCCGGCGCAGGCGAGCCGCATCCTCAAGATCGCGCCCGACGCCGCGCCCATTGTCTTGTCGCTCAATGCCTCGGCGCTCTATTTCGGCGTCGCTTTGGGCGCTGTGGTCGGCGCCGCCGTGCTGCGCTTCGGCGCGCCGGCCGATCTCGGCCTGATCGCCGCGGTGTTTCCGATCGTGGGCCTGGGTATCGTGCTGGCGGGCCGTGTTTTTGCGCGCCCGGTCGCGATGCCGGCGGAATAAGCTGCTTGAAAGCGTGACGGACGGCCGCTTCTTCAATTCGAAGGAGCGGCCGCCGGCATTTCCAGATCGAGATCGGCCACAGCATCCAGCGCCGCACGCAGCTTCGCCGCCTGCTCCGTGCCGACCTTGTCCTCGAATTGCCGCTGGGCGATGCACCAGAGCTTGAGCGCCTCGTCGAGCTTGGCTTGGCCCCGTGGCGTCAGCCGCACGCGCTTGACGCGGCGGTCGTCCTTGTCGGGAAAGGTCTCGACATAACCGTCGCGGATCAGCGGTTTCAGCGTGTGGCCGAGCGCCGACAGGTCCATGATCAGCGCCTCGGCGATGGCGCCCATCGCCGGCTCGTCGCTGATGTGGATCTGAAAGAGCAGGCCGAACTGCGTGCCCTTCAGGCCTGACGGCGCCAGCGCGTCATCATAGAAGCGGCCTAGGCTACGCGCGGCGCGGCGCAGCGTGGCGTTGTTGCAGTCGCTGAATCCAGGCTTGCGAGCTTCGGTCATGATCACTCCTTGCCGGCGCAAAGACGCGCCAGCCTGCCGCAGAAATAGTTTTTGCCGCTGCCGTTGACAAGATAGTGGCATATACCTACTTCGGCAAAAGTGGCATATGCCACTAATCGAAATCAGAGGCTCGGCGGATGAACTGACCATCGGCGCCGAACCAGCGAAGCGGACAAAAGGAACAGGACAATGAGCACGAAGGACAACAAGGGCACGGCGGTCATCACCGGCGCATCCTCAGGCATCGGCGCGGTCTATGCGGACCGGCTGGCAGGGCAGGGCTACGATCTGGTGCTGGTGGCGCGCCGCGCCGACCGGCTGCAGGAGGTGGCGGACAGGCTCTCCTATGCCTATGGCCGCAAGGTCGATACGATCGTCGCCGACCTCTCCGTCGATGCCGATCTGCGCCGCGTCGAGCAGGCGGTCGCGACGGATGACAGCGTGACGCTGTTGATCAACAATGCCGGCGTGGCCGGCCTGGAGACGGTCGCAGACGCCGACGCAGACACGGCGGAGCGCATGATCAAGGTCAATGTCATTGCGCTGACCAGGCTGACCCACGCGGTGTTGCCGGGCTTGCTTGCGCGCAATCGCGGCGGGATCATCAACATCGCGTCGGTCGTCGCCTATGGCATCGCCGTCGGCGGCATCTACAGCGGCACCAAGGCCTATGTCGCCAACTTCACGGAAGCGCTGCAGAAGGAAGTCGCCGGCACCAATGTGAAGGTCCAGTCGGTGGTGCCCGGGCCGATCCGCACCGAGTTGTGGGACGTCTCCGGAATCAGCCTCGACAGGATCAATCCGGACTGGATCATGAGCGCCGAGGATCTGGTCGACGCGGCGCTTGCCGGCTTCGCCCAGGGCGAGACCGTCACCGCGCCCGGCCTTGCCGACGCGGCCGGGCTGACGACCTATCTCGGCGCCAGGGACCAGTTCTTCGGCAGCCTGTTCTCCGGCAAGCCGGCGGCGCGCTACGCCGTCTGAAGATTGCGGCAGCGCTGGTTTTCGTCGCCCCCGCAAAGCGGGGGAGAGGTGGCCGCGAGGCGGCTGGAGGGGGGCTTTCGTAGGGCGAGTTTGTCGCAAGATACTTGGTTAGGGCGGCGCCAGTCCCCCTCTCCGTCTCGGCTTCGCCGAGCCACCTCTCCCCCACCTTGGTGGGGGCGAGGAACGGCGCTACACCGGCCGCCAAATCTGCAGGATCGAGGCGGCCAGCAGCAGGCCGAGCACGATGTTCAGCGCGCGCCATTGGCGCTCCGTCTTGAGCAGGCGGGCAAGCAGGGTTCCTGCCACGCACCACAACGACAGCGACAAAGCCGCGGCCAGGCCGAACACGGCGCCGAGCAGCAGCGCGAGTTGCAACGGACCATCCGCCAGGGCCGCGAAGGACGCGGCGGCGCCCAGCCCCATCGCCCAGCCCTTCGGGTTTATCCATTGGATGCCGGCGCCGCCGAAAAAGCTGTTCGGCCTGGCCATGCTGATGTCGAGGTTGGGCGGACCGCTGCGGCCGATCTTGATCGCCAGCCATATCAGATAGAGC
>NZ_RZRY01000694.1:0-3208 GCF_003998035.1 Mesorhizobium sp. M2A.F.Ca.ET.039.01.1.1
CTGAGACAGCACAGGCGCTCGGCCAAGCGATCGTCGATGCGCTGATGGAGGCGTTCGACGGCCTCGCCGGCGACGAATGAACCACCGCTTGGCCGGTACGACTGGCTGCGCCAACGGAAACGACGGCCGGTACGTGCGCTCCCAAATCCATCCAGCCATCATGATTTCAGACTGCGCTGAATCCGCCTCGGCGGCATCGCGAGAGCCTCGCTCGTCCTGCGCATCTTCAAAGGCAACAAGACCGTCGACGTCGAGCGGCTATCCGACAAGCATGTCACTCGCCCGGTAAGGCGGCCGCGCTTTGCCCTCCTCACCAAGGTGCCCTTTGAGCAAGCCCCATCCCCCGCATGAGGACGGCCGACTTTGCCGGCTTGCCGGCTGGTGACGACAACGTATATACTTCATTAGTATCTAGCCCGCAGGAGCCGAGCATGCCGAAAGAGGCGGTTTTCACGTTGAAGCTCGAACCGGAGCTACGCGACGCCTTCATGGCCGAAACCGAAGCCGACCATCGGCCGGCATCGCAGGTGGTTCGCGAGCTGATGCGTGATTACATTGAGCGCCGGCGCGAAGAGCGGGAGTATGACGAGTTCCTCCGCCGCAAGGTCGAGGTCGCGCGGTCCTCGATGCGGGCCGGCCGAGGCCGGACGAATGATGAGATCGAGGCTGACTTCGCCGCCCGGCGTGCCAAGACGGCAAGCCAGGCGTGAGGGTCGTATGGACGCCAGAGGCCGAACAGGACCGAGCCGACATTTGGACATTGCGGCCGACAGCCCGTCAGCGGCCGCTCGGATGGACCAGCTTTTCAGCGACGTAGTGGCGAGGCTGGCGGATTTCCCCAAGCTCGGCCGCACCGGAAAAATCACCGGCACGCGCGAGCTGATTCCACATGAGAGCTAGCGTCTGGTTTACCAAGTCGAAGGCGAAAACTTGTGGGTGCTGGCTCTGGTGCATACAGCTCGCCGGTGGCCGACAAAAGAGTAAGGCGGGGCTGATGTCAAAGGCAGGATTTTCGCGCCACACTCCCGTAAATGCACCCCGCAAGGACCGAAATTTGGGCTGGAATTTCAGCTTACGCTTCAACTGAGATCGGAAACTAAAGGCTACAGCGTTTATCACAATCGACTCTTGTCGACAGTGATTGGTCTCGCCGCCCAGATCCGCGAAAATTCTGACCTTGGATCATTGGGCGGCCCTGGAAACGCAGGGCTTTGTGGCTTTTTCCTTGATCTGGTCTAATGTTCTCGCCCTGCTTGAGTGGACCACCTGGATGTGAGGAGCGCCGGGATGACAATAGAGCCGATCCGCTTGCCCGATGCCCGCCACCGTCGAGGCCGAACTCGCATCTCTGGAGGGGTAGTCGGCCGATGTCGAGCTCGCCCTCAACAAGGACTTTCCAGGTTTTGCCTTCACCATCGTGACCATTGATGTTCCTTATTGGTGGAACCCCTCGCGCCGTCCGTCTACCGCCTGCGCGGCATCGTCCATATGCGGAGTTTTTTGGCGCGCCGTGGGCGCCTTGGACGCGAGCAACGCGAGGCGAGGCGGCCCGAGCTCGAAAACTGCATCATCCGTGAGGTCGGCCCCGACGGCACGCGCGACAGAGCGTTTTAGTCTAGACGCCAATCCGGACTGGTTCATTTTCGTGCCGCGCGATGTCCGCTTTTTTGCCCACTGGGAGCGATCGAGCGCGGCCACCGACCGCATCTTGCCCACTGGGCCTTCGACATCCACGAGGCCTGCCCTTCGCCCGGTTCTTCTGATGACGCACGGACACTGGGTTGATCCGAATGTCGGCCACGCGATCGCCGAACGCCTCCGCGCGAGACGGGTCGGCTGCCCGACCAAGATGTTGCCATTCTGCTAGCCTGGGCCGACAAGCCGTATCTGTTCTGGTGGCTGCCATGAATTCATGTGCCAAAGCTCGCATCCCAAGCAAAGCTGACGGCGCGCCAACGTCATCGACGCGCTCGATTAGGTCTGCCGTTCGATCGCCGCGCGTTTCTGGCTAGGTGCCATCTGGGAAAGGAAGACACTGGCGAGACCTCGTTAAACGCGCTTGCGTCGGACGTCGGCTATCTCGAAGCGTAGTTGCCAGGCCGTCATAGTCGGCTGCTGCCCTTCGGCGCCGGAGGGCGCTGCTGATCAAGTTCGTCGCGCATCGTCCGTGGGATCCCGCCAAGCGCGATCGTTTGTCCACGCACGACATGCCGGAAGACGTGGCAGCGGCCCTGAAGGCGCAAGGCCTGTTGTGTCTCGACGGCCCGCACGCGCCCGCAGGTCCCCTGACGGCTGTCGAGATGGTGACGCTTGGCTTCGCGGGAGTTCACGCTCTGGGGCGGGGGCACGACCGTCCGCCGTCGGCCATGCGCGCGGCGGACCGCGATGGCATATCGAATAGACTGCCGTCTAAACAGCAAAAAAAGCTAGCGAAAACAGTCGTCTGGCCGTTCAGAATGCCGGAAATGTGTCTCTTTCACGAAGCCGGATTCTTCGAGAACGCGGACAACGCCGGTCCGACAGACCCAATGATGCGGTGAATGGGGAAGTTGCAGAAGGCGCATTCGGTCAAACCGGGGCCGCTTCGGTAGCCTATTTTGATTCCAATATCGCTGCCTAGAGTAGACCAGATCTGCACGAGCCGGTTATCACTCTCGTATGTCTTGAGGCCGGAATCGCCGACAATCCTTCGATCTTCCTTGCGCTCAGAACCAAACTGGAACAGTCCCCGCTTGCATAGAAACCGTCGGATCGCATTCCCAACCTGCCCGGGACACACGGGTGCCGAGTTTCAAAATCACACAACCAGTTCCGCACAGTTTTCTGGCACAGTTAGCGTTAACCTTTTGTTAACTTAAAATTTCTTGTCGGCACGAACGAATCGGACATAATGACGGCATTCGAAAGAATTTCGCCGAAATGCCGTCACTTGAGGTTCCGGAAAACATGAATGTATTGGCGCCCGTGTCGAAACCTTTGTTCGACGACACCATTCTGGCACAAGGCCGCGAGATTTCCAGGAAACTGAACCAGCTTCGTTTCGAGACATTCCCGCCGAACGCAAGGAAGACCTTGCGGCAATTCTCACTCGGGGAAGCGGCGTATTTCCTCGGGGTTTCGACTAGCAATCTCAAGAAGCTGCACCTGGAAGGCAAAGGTGTCGAGCCAACTATACACGCCGGGGGTCGGCGGACATATTCGGCTGAGC
>NZ_RZRY01000695.1:0-3207 GCF_003998035.1 Mesorhizobium sp. M2A.F.Ca.ET.039.01.1.1
GCCCACAATGCCACGACAGGCGAAAAGCCTTTCCTTGTTATGTTCATCCGGATATATCGGTCTGAGGCTTCGAGCCGTACGGATTTTGAAACCAGGGAGAGACTTCATGACGGGCACGGGTTTCGGGTTGAAGGCGATCGCTATTGGAGGTTTCACGGCAATGCTGATGGCGGCGGTGACGGCGGCACGTGCCGACGACAAGGTCGTCGTGTTTGCCGCGGCAAGCCTCAAGGACGCGCTCGATGCGGTCAGCAAGGCCTGCGAGCCGGAAGTCGGCGAGGCCGCCACCATTTCCTACGCGGCAAGCTCCGCCCTGGCCAAGCAGATCGAAGGCGGCGCGCCGGCTGACGTCTTCGTGTCGGCCGACCTCGACTGGATGAAATATCTTTCGGACAAGAAGCTGACCAAGCCGGACACCGAGGTGAAGCTGCTTGGCAACCAGATCGTGCTCGTGGCGCCGAAGGATTCCACGGTCGAGACTAAAGTCGAGAAGGGCTTCGACGTCGCCAAGCTGATCGGCGACGGCAAGCTTGCCATGGGCGATTTCAAGGCCGTGCCGGCCGGCAAATACGGCAAGGCGGCGCTGGAATCGCTGGGCGTCTGGTCGTCCGTCAAGGGCAAGGTCGCGCAGGCCGAGAATGTGCGTGCAGCCTTAAAGCTGGTGTCGACGGGCGAGGCGGCGCTGGGCATCGTCTACGCCACCGACGCGCATGCGGAGAAGGGCGTCAAGGTCGTAGGCACCTTCCCGGAAGATTCGCATCCGCCGATCATCTACCCGATTGCCCAGATCGCGGATTCGAAGGACAAGGATACGGCTGCCTTCCTGAAATGCGTCGAATCGGCCAAGGCCGCCGAACTCTTCAAGGAGCAGGGTTTCACGGTGCTCGCGCCGAGCAACTAAGAGAGATCGCGCAAACGCTGACATGAACTGGCTGCTGGACCTCACTCCCGACGAATGGAATGCGGTCCGGCTGTCGATCAAGGTGGCGACGGTGGCGATGATCGCCAGCCTGCCGCCCGGCATCCTGCTTGCGCTGCTGCTGGCGCGAGGGCGTTTCTGGGGCAAGACCCTGCTCAACGGGCTGGTGCATCTGCCGCTGATCCTGCCGCCGGTGGTGACGGGCTATCTGCTCCTGCTCACCTTCGGCCGGCGCGGGCCGGCCGGCGCCTTTCTTGCCGAGCATTTCGGCATCGTCTTTTCGTTCCGCTGGACCGGCGCGGCGCTGGCCTGCGGCGTCATGGGCTTTCCGCTGATGGTGCGGGCGATCCGGCTGTCGATCGAGGCCGTCGACCGCAGAATCGAGGCCGCGGCCGGCACGCTCGGCGCCAATCCGCTCTGGGTGTTCGCCACCATCACGCTGCCGCTGATCCTGCCCGGCCTGATTGCGGGTGCGATCCTTTCCTTCGCCAAGGCGATGGGCGAGTTCGGCGCCACCATCACCTTCGTCTCCAACATCCCCAATGAGACGCAGACTTTGCCCTCGGCGATCTACACCTTCACACAGGTGCCCGGCGGCGATGAGGGCGCGCTCAGGCTGACGCTGATCTCGATCGTCATCTCGATGGTCGCGCTCGTCGCCTCGGAGGTGCTGGCGCGGCGCGTCGGCCGGCGGATGGACATCGAATGATGCTCTCGGTCGACATCCGCCATCGCCTGGGCGACTTCGCCGTGGAAGCGCGTTTCGACAGCGCCGGGCGGCTGACGGCGCTGTTCGGGCCTTCCGGCTCGGGCAAGTCGACGCTGATCAAACTGATCGCGGGGCTGATCCGCCCGGACAAGGGCCGCATTGCCGTCGATGGGCGGGTGCTGGCCGATACTGAAGCGCGCATCTTCGTGCCGATGCACAGGCGGCGGATCGGCATGGTGTTCCAGGATGCGCGGCTGTTCCCGCATATGAGCGTCGCCGGCAATCTGCGCTATGGCCGCTGGTTCACGCCGGCTTCCGAGCGCTACGCCAAGATGGATGCGGTGGTCGAGCTGCTCGGCATCGGTCATCTCCTCGACCGGCGGCCGGCGAAACTGTCGGGCGGCGAGAAGCAGCGCGTCGCGATCGGCCGTGCCCTGCTTGCCAGCCCGAAACTTCTTCTGATGGACGAGCCGCTGGCCTCGCTCGACGAGGCGCGCAAGGCCGAGATCCTGCCCTATATCGAGCGGCTGCGCGACGAGACGAAGATCCCGATCGTCTATGTCAGCCATTCCGTCGCCGAAGTGGCGCGGCTGGCGAGCGACGTCGTCGTGCTTTCGCAAGGCAAGGTCGCGGCCTCAGGCCCGACCGAGGCGATCATGCAACGGCTCGACCTGTTGCCGGCGGAGGAACGCGGCGAAGGCGGGGCGGTGCTCGACACCAAGGTACTGCGCCACGACGAGGCGTTCGGCATGACGGTGCTGGGCTCACCGGCCGGCGAAATCCGGGTGCCGAAACTGGCGATGGCAGCGGGCGCTCCGGTGCGCATTCGCATCCGCGCCCGCGACGTCATGATCGCGACCGAGCGGCCGGCAGGTCTCAGCGCGCTCAACATTCTGGCGGGAACGATCACCGCTGTCAGGCCGGGCATCGGGCCGACCGTGGAAATCGCCATCGACTGCAATGGCGCGATCGTGCTGGCTCGGATCACCGAACAGTCCAAACACACCCTTCGTCTGGCGCTCGGCCAGCAGGTCTTCGCGGTGATCAAGACGGTGAGCTTCGACAGCGCGACGACCGGGGCGGGCCTGCCGGTTGAGGCGGATGGTTGACGAAGGGCCAAATCGCTATGTTGATTTGGAATAGCGATCTGGCGGCGGAGAGGGTAGTCTCGGCATGACCGCGGAGGACAGGGCATGCCATCGTTGAGCCTGCGGATAAATCTCGACCCCGACGGCCGGATCGGCCCCGGCAAGATTGAGCTTTTGGAGCAGATCGCCGCCTTCGGATCGATCTCGGCCGCGGCGCGCGGCATGGAGATGTCCTACAAGCATGCGTGGGATCTGGTCGAGGACATGAACCGCGTGTTCGGCAAGCCGCTGGTCGCCGCGCAAACCGGCGGCAAGAAGGGCGGCGGCGCGCAATTGACATCGGTGGGTTTGGCGGTCGTCAGCCGTTTCCGGGCCATAGAGCGGGCCGCGTCATCGGCCGCGGCCGTCCATATGCAGGCGCTGCAGGCGGAGATCGATGCCGGATGAAGGGCAGTAGGGCAGTAGGGCAGTAGGGCAGTAGGGTGTGACGT
>NZ_RZRY01000696.1:0-3205 GCF_003998035.1 Mesorhizobium sp. M2A.F.Ca.ET.039.01.1.1
GCATCGGCGGCGAGCGCTTACCCCTTGATTTTTGGCCTCCAAACCTCGATATCGGGCGCAAATCCAGACCAATCCGAATGACGGGAAACGGCGATGAGCGACCAGGCAAAAGACGAACGCACGCCCGAAGATATGGAAGCCACCCAGGCTTCCGGCGAGCGCGCGGAAGGTGGCGTCGACGGCGACTATGAAGCGCTCGTGCGGCTGCTGAAGGAAAACGAGGAACTGAAGGACCGCGCGTTGCGCGTCGCGGCCGAAATGGAGAATTTGCGGCGGCGCACCGCGCGCGACGTGCATGACGCGCGCACTTACGCGGTGGCCAATTTCGCGCGCGACATGCTGTCTGTATCGGACAATCTGCGCCGCGCGCTCGATGCCATTCCGGCCGAGGCCAAGGCTTCCGGCGATGCCGGCTTCAAGGCGCTTATCGAGGGTGTCGACCTCACCGAACGCGCCATGCTTTCGGCGCTGGAGCGCCACGGCGTGAAGAAACTCGCGCCCGAAGGCGAGAAGTTCGATCCGAACTTCCACCAAGCGATGTTCGAAGTGCCCAATCCGGAGGTCCCGGCCGGCACCGTCGTGCAGGTGGTGCAGCCCGGCTATTCGATCGGCGAGCGCGTGTTGCGGCCGGCGATGGTCGGTGTTGCCAAGGGTGGCCCGAAGGCAACCGCCGAGGCGAAGGTCGAGCCCGGCCCGGTGAACGAGCAGGCCGAGAAGGATGCGTGAATAGGGGAGTAAGGGAGTAGGGCACTAAGGGAGTAGGGGAAGCGGAACCGTACTTTGACGCGGTTCTATGCTATTCAACTTTCCCTATTGCCCTACTCCCTTACTGCCCTACTCCCCTATGTCCTTGAACCCCATCGCCTTGCTCGACTATGCCGGCGTCGCCGTCTTCGCGGCGACGGGCGCGCTTGCCGCATCGCGCAAGCAGCTTGATATTATCGGCTTCCTGTTCCTGGCCAGCATCACCGGCATCGGCGGCGGGACGCTACGCGACGTCATCCTCAACCTGCCCGTATTCTGGGTCGCCAACAGCGGCTATGTGCTGATCTGCGCGGTCGTCGCGGTGCTGGTCTTCTTCAGCGCCCACCGCTTCGAATCCCGCTACAAGCTGCTGCTCTGGCTCGATGCCGTCGGCCTTGCCGCGTTCTCGGTGATGGGCGCGGCAAAGGGGCTGGCCATCACCGGTTCGCCTGTCGTGTCCGTCATCACGGGCGTGCTGACGGCGACCTCCGGCGGCATCTTGCGCGACCTGCTTGCCGGCGAGCCTTCGGTGCTGCTCAGGCCCGAAATCTATGTCACGGCCGCCCTGGCGGGCGCCGCCATCTTCACCCTTGGCGATCTTGCCGGCCTGCCGACGCTGGCGTCCAGCCTGCTCGGCTTCGCGGGCGCGTTCGTCGTGCGCGGCGGGGCGCTTAAATTCGGCTGGTCGTTTGCGGCCTATCGGAGTCGGCCGGGGCGAAGGCCGGAAGACATTCCGTGAGCGAGTAGCGAATAGGGAGTAGCGAGTAGAGATTACCCGAGATGGCGTTCTATTCGCTATTCGCTATTCGCTATTCGCTATTCGCTATTCGCTATTCGCTATGCCGCGAAGCGCTGCCCTTCGCCGCCATAATAGTTGACATAGCGGGCGCCGATCTCCTTGACCGGCATGACGACGAAGACGTCGACGGTCGAGAATTCGTGGTCGATGACGCAACCGTCGCCTATGCGGGCACCGACGCGCAGGTAACCCTTGACCAGCGGCGGCATGGCGGCGATCGCCGCCTTGGTGTTCACCGCCTCGATCGGCATCAGGTCCATCGAGCAGTAGCGCCCCGGTACCGCGCGGACATCCCAGGCGGAGTTGGTGCGGCAATGATGGGCAAGATAGGTCAGCGCCTCGGCATGCGCCGCCGGCACGATGCCGTGGAAAGAGGCGCAGCCGGTCATCACGCCGATGCCGTAATGGTTGATATAGGCCCAGATGCCCTGCCACAGCGCCTCGATGGTGCGCTTGGAACGGTATTCGGGCAGAA
The DNA here is from genome assembly GCF_003998035.1 of Mesorhizobium sp. M2A.F.Ca.ET.039.01.1.1. Taxonomy (NCBI): domain Bacteria; kingdom Pseudomonadati; phylum Pseudomonadota; class Alphaproteobacteria; order Hyphomicrobiales; family Phyllobacteriaceae; genus Mesorhizobium; species Mesorhizobium sp. M2A.F.Ca.ET.039.01.1.1. Next base: position 2,019 of record NZ_RZRY01000696.1, read on the forward strand.
CGCAGGAGCGGCCGAGCTCGAGGAAGCGCTGGCCGGGGTGGCGCGCGATCAGCTTGGTGAGCTCGAACTCGCCCTCGGAATAGAAGCCGCCGGCGGTCGCGGCGATCTCCTGCCGCAGCAGGCGATAGGTGCCGACGATGCGGCGGTGCTCGGGGCCGGGAAGGGACGTGTCCAACACGAGAAGGTGATCGCAGAGCGGGTCGAAACGGTCGGCATCGCGCCGGTCCTGCGCCTGGAACAGGTCCTTCCTCGCGCCAAGCTCGTCATAAAATACCCGATAGCGGACTTCCTGGGCGGCGGCGATCTCAGCCTCGTTGCGGGCGAGCCGCACCTCGAGGTTGCCGATCCGGCCCAGCGGAGCGCCGCTTGCGACGGCGTCGGCGGTACGGGCAGCGAGCAGGGCGCCGCCGGCATTCGGCCGAGTGTCACATTCAGGCATGACTGTATGCACGAGTGATTCTCCTTCGAGCCATCCCTCTTGGCACGGGGATACGGTGTAGGTGCAACAGGATTGTGACAGTACCGTGATACGGCGTGGCGGGCAATACTTTGTCGGCTGGACAATACCCTCAACCGGCTATCTTACGGTCGCGAAAGCCAGGCAATTCATGGCTTTCAAGGGCTCAAAATTTCGTCAGGCGGCGACCTGGCCCTCAACCGCCTGGACGAGCGCGTCCGGGTCGAGCGGCTTGGTCACGAAGCCGCTGGCGCCATGGGCGAGCACGGCATGCCGGGTCTTTTCCTGGCTGTCGGCCGAAAGCACCATGATCGGGATCGGCGGCATGGCCAGGGACTCTTCATGGCGGCGGATGGCGGCGATCGCATCCAGGCCATCCATGACAGGCATATGCAGGTCCATCAGCACCACATCGAAGCGGAACTTGAGGCCGGCGTCGGTAACGGCATCGACCGCGGCCTTGCCGTTGCCGACAACCTTGACGCGATGCCCTGCCTTGAGCAGCGTGGCGCGGGCGAGCATGGCGTTGATGTCATTGTCCTCGGCGATCAGCACCGACAGGCCCTGGTCGCGCTTGCGCACCGAGGCGGCGCCGCGCGGCTCCGGCCGCGGCTGGGTGAGCGCGGAGCCATGGCTGGTCAACAGCACCCGCAAAAGGGTCTCGCCGCGCACGGGTCTCGCGAGAAAGGTGGCGTAGCCGCTGGCGCGGAATTCGCCGAGCATGCCCCGG
>NZ_RZRY01000697.1:0-3204 GCF_003998035.1 Mesorhizobium sp. M2A.F.Ca.ET.039.01.1.1
GGCCACTCACGCCGCAGCAATTGGCCTGGACCGACGGCCTGCCGGTCAAGACGGTGTCCTTCGACTGGTCGCTCAGGGCGCCGCCCCTGGAGATCAACTTCGCTGTCATTCCACCCGGCAGATCGAGTTTCCCGGGAGACCCGCCCGGGCCGCCCGACCCGGAATGACCGGCTAAAGCATGTCTCCCGAAAGTGGGAACCGGTTTCGGGACAAAGACATGCATGAAATCAAAAACCTAAAGCGTATGGAGCGAATCTGAAAGATCGCGACGCGCTTTAGGCTTGATCCACCCGCCTGAATTGAAAAGGCGCCGGTTTCGCCGGCGCTTCCAATGAACAAGCGCCGGGCGCTACTCAGGCGTTGGCAACCTGCTTGTGCTGGATCGGATGGCTCTTCTTGAGCAGATCCGAGACCAGGAAGGCGAGCTCGATCGCCTGATCCGCGTTAAGGCGCGGATCGCAATGGGTATGATAGCGGTCGTGCAGGTCCTCGGCCGTGATGGCGCGGGCGCCGCCCGTGCATTCGGTGACGTTCTTGCCGGTCATCTCGACATGGATGCCGCCCGGATGCGTGCCTTCGGCGCGATGCACCTCGAAGAAGGTCTGCACTTCCTTGAGAATCCGGTCGAACGGCCGCGTCTTGTAGCCGGCCGCCTCGATGGTGTTGCCATGCATCGGATCGGACGACCACACGACGCTGCGGCCTTCCTTCTTCACCGCCCGCACCAGCTTCGGCAGGTGCTCGGCCACCTTGTCGGAGCCGAAGCGGGCAATCAGCGTCAACCGTCCAGGCTCATTCTCGGGATTGAGCAGGTCGATCAATTCCAGCAAACCATCCGGCGTCAGCGAAGGTCCGCATTTCAGGCCAAGCGGGTTCTTGATGCCGCGGCAATATTCGACATGCGCATGGTCGGGCTGGCGGGTGCGATCGCCGATCCAGATCATGTGGCCCGAGGTTGCGTACCAGTCGCCGGAGGTGGAATCGACGCGCGTCAGCGCTTCCTCGTAGCCGAGCAGCAGTGCCTCGTGACTGGTGTAGAAATCGGTCTCGCGCAGCGCGAAATTGGTTTCCGACGTGATGCCGACCGCGCGCATGAATTCCATCGTCTCGGTGATGCGGTTGGCAAGCGATTCGTACTTCTCACCCTGGGGGCTGTCGGCGACGAAGCCCAGCATCCAGCGATGCACGTTCTCCAGGCTGGCATAGCCGCCCTGCGCGAAGGCGCGCAGAAGGTTGAGCGTCGCGGCCGACTGGCGGTAGGCCATCTCCTGCCGGGCGGGATCCGGGATGCGCGACCTGGCGTCGAACTCGATGCCGTTGATGATGTCGCCGCGATAGCTCGGCAATGTCACCCCGCCCTTGGTCTCGTTGTCGGAGGAGCGCGGCTTGGCGAACTGGCCGGCGACGCGGCCGACCTTCACCACCGGCTGCGCGCCGGCGAAGGTGAGCACCACCGACATCTGCAGGAAGACGCGGAAGAAGTCGCGGATGTTGTCGGCGCCGTGCTCGGCAAAGCTCTCGGCGCAGTCGCCGCCCTGGAGCAGGAAGGCTTCGCCGGCGGCGACCGCCGCCAGTTGCTTCTTCAGCTTGCGCGCTTCACCGGCAAAGACCAGCGGCGGGAACGTGGCGAGCTGGGCTTCCGTCGCCTTCAGCGCGGCAAGGTCCGGATAGGCCGGAACCTGCTTGATCGGCTTCTCTCTCCACGAATTCGGCGACCATTTCGTCATCGCTGCACCCAATACTCTTCTCGGCGAGCGCCCTTGCCCGCTATTTTCGCCCCAACAGAGGTCGCGGCTCCTTACACGAAGCCGACTGCCTATTCTAGCCGGGTTTTTCAGCGGTGGCGAATGGACCCGATGCTGCTACGCGGCCTTGTCGACGAGCCGCGCCAGCTGCGTCATCACCACGGCCGAGCCTGCCAGCCGCTTCTCCGCATTCGGCCAGTCGCGGATGAAGACGACGCTGTGGTCGGCCCTGATCTTGGCCAGCGAGCCCTGCTCGCCGATGAACTTGACCAGCCCGACCGGATTGGGGAATTCGCGCTTGCGGAAATGGATGACGACGCCCTTGGGGCCGGCATCGAGCTTCTCGACATTGGCCTTGCGGCAGAGCGCCTTGATGAAGACGATCTTCAACAGATGCGTCACCTCTTCCGGCAGCGGCCCGAAACGGTCGATCAGCTCGGCGCCGAAACCGTCGATCTCCTCGGTCGTCTCGAGGTCGCCCAGCCGACGGTAAAGCGCCATGCGGAGCTGCAGGTCCGGCACATAGCTTTCCGGGATCATCACCGCGGTGCCGACCGCGATCAGCGGCGACCAGCCGCCGTCCTGTGCCTCGCCGGTATCCTTCACCTCGGCGACCGCCTCCTCCAGCATCTGCTGGTAGAGCTCGAAGCCGACCTCCTTGATATGCCCCGACTGCTCTTCGCCGAGAAGATTGCCGGCGCCGCGGATGTCGAGGTCGTGGCTGGCGAGCTGGAAGCCGGCGCCGAGCGTGTCGAGCGACTGCAGCACCTTCAGCCGGCGCTCGGCCGTGTCGGTCAGCTTCCGGTTGGCCGGCAGCGTGAACAGCGCGTAGGCGCGCACCTTCGAGCGGCCGACACGGCCGCGCAACTGGTAGAGCTGCGCCAGGCCGAACATGTCGGCGCGATGGATGATCAGCGTGTTGGCGGTCGGGATGTCGAGGCCGGATTCGACGATGGTGGTCGACAGGAGCACATCGTACTGCCCGTCGTAGAAGGCGTTCATGATGTCGTCGAGCTCGCCCGGTGGCATCTGGCCGTGCGCCACCGCCACCTTCAGCTCCGGCACGGATTCCTTCAGGAAATCATGGATTTCGGCCAGGTCGCTGATGCGCGGCACGACATAGAAGGAATGGCCGCCGCGATAGCGCTCGCGCAGCAGCGTCTCGCGGATGACCAGCGGGTCGAAGGGCGAGATGAAGGTGCGCACCGCCATGCGGTCAACCGGAGGCGTGGCGATCAGCGACAGCTCGCGCACGCCGGTCAGCGCCAGCTGCAGCGTGCGCGGGATCGGCGTCGCCGAAAGCGTGAGCACATGCACGTCGTTCTTGAGCTCCTTTAGCCGCTCCTTGTGCTTGACGCCGAAATGCTGCTCCTCGTCGATGATCAGAAGTCCGAGATTCTTGAATGAGATCGAGCTGCCGAGCAGCGCATGCGTGCCGACGACGATGTCGATCGTGCCC
>NZ_RZRY01000698.1:0-3203 GCF_003998035.1 Mesorhizobium sp. M2A.F.Ca.ET.039.01.1.1
ACCTCAGCGGACGGCTGCCGGTCCCCGGCGCCGGCGACGAATTCGACCGCCTGTCGGAAAACCTCAATGCGATGCTGGCCAGAATCGCCATGCTGAATGAGGGGCTGAAGCAGGTCTCCGACAACATCGCCCATGATCTGAAGACGCCGCTGACCAGGCTGCGCAACCGCGCCGAGGCGACGCTTGCCGGCAGGCACAAGACGGAAGACTACCGCCAGGCGCTGGAAGGCACGATCGCGGAGTCCGACCAGCTCATCAAGACGTTCAACGCCATACTGATGATCTCGCGACTGGAGGCCGGCTATTCCTCGGAACAGACCGGTCCGGTCGATCTCGCCGCAACGGTGAGCGACGTCGTCGAGCTCTACGAGCCGGTGGCGGAGGAAGCGGGTGTCACGCTGGAGGCGACCGTCCCCGAGGCCTTCACGATCAACGGCAACCGCGAGCTGATCGGTCAGGCGCTGTCCAACATCGTCGACAACGCCATCAAATACTCGACCGACGCCGCCGAGACGCCGAGAGTGCGTGTGGCGCTGGAGCGCGCCGGAAGCGAAATCAAGCTTACCGTCACCGACAATGGCCACGGCATTCCCGACGACGCCGATCGTGCCCGCGCCACCGAGCGCTTCGTGCGCCTGGAAAAGAGCCGCTCGCAGCCGGGCTCGGGCCTCGGCCTCAGCCTCGCCAAGGCCATCATGACTTTCCACAACGGCAGGCTTGATCTTTTGCCCGCCAATCCAGGATTGTCCGTGGTCATGAGTTTTCCGTTGCGGGAGACGCATTGATGGTTCGGACAAATGGCGAAGAAGAAAATCGAATCCGAATTCCGGCTTAGCCCGACATTGGCGCTCCAGCCCCTGGACACGGAGCATGCCCGGCGCGAATTGTCGGAGATCGCCGACGCCGCCGAGGAGGAGGGGCTTTCCCGCCTCGCTGGATTCCTGGCGGGCGAGGGGCCGCCGCTGGACCTGCTGGCGGCCGTGTTCGATCTCTCGCCCTTCCTGCGCGATGTCGCGCGCCGCCGGCCGGCAATCCTCGACACGCTGTTCGATGGAACGATCGAAGCGCGGCTCGGCGCCATCGGCGAAGCGATCAGCGGCGCGGCCAAGTCGGACGACGCCTCGGAATCGAGCCTGATGATGGCGCTGCGGCAATGGAAGACGGAAGCGCATTTCCTGATCGCGATGGCCGATCTTTCGGGCGAGGCGGAGACCTCCGTGACGGTGCGCCGCCTCAGCGATTTGGCCGACGCCTGTACAAACGCCGCCGTCGATTTCCTGCTGCTCGACGCGCACCGGCAAGGCAAGCTCAAGCTGCCGAAGCCGGCGGTGCCGGCAAAGGATTCAGGCTGGATCCTGCTCGGCATGGGCAAGCTCGGCGCGCATGAGCTGAATTTTTCCTCCGATATCGACCTCGTCGTCTTCTTCGATCCGGAAGCGCCGGCCGTCATCGACCCGCTCGACGCGACCGAGCTGTTCTCCAGGCTCACCCGGCGGCTCGTGCGAATCCTGCAGGACCGCACCGAGCACGGCTATGTCTTCCGCACCGATCTCAGGCTCCGTCCCGATCCAGGCTCGACGCCGCTGGCGATCCCGGTCGAGGCCGCGCTTCGCTATTATGAGGCGCGCGGCCAGAACTGGGAGCGCGCCGCCATGATCAAGGCGCGCCCAGTTGCCGGCGACCTTGCCGCCGGCGCCGCCTTCCTCAAGGAATTGCAGCCCTATGTCTGGCGCAAATACATGGACTATGCCGCGATCGCCGACGTCCACTCGATCAAGCGCCAGATCCATGCCCATAAGGGTCATGGCGAGATCGCGGTGAAGGGCCACAATGTGAAGCTCGGCCGCGGCGGCATTCGCGAGATCGAGTTCTTCGTCCAGACCCAGCAGCTCATCGCCGGCGGCCGCTTCCCGGAGCTGCGCGGCCGCGAGACGGTGCCGATGCTGGGTGCGCTCGCCGCGCGCGGCTGGATCACCGCCGATGCGCGCGATGCGCTCACCCGGCAATACTGGTTCCTGCGCCGTGTCGAGCACGCCATCCAGATGGTGGCGGACGAGCAGACGCATATCCTGCCCGACAGCGACGAGGGGCTGGAACGCATTGCGCTGATGCTGGGCTTTGCCGGCGAGGCCGATTTCACGCAGGCCTTCCGCGCCTCGTTGCAGCAGGTCGAGCGGCACTATGCGGCGCTGTTCGAAACCGCTCCCGAACTGTCGGCCGGTATCGGCAATCTGGTCTTCACCGGCGATGTCGACGATCCTGACACGCTGCAGACCTTGCATCGCCTGGGCTTTCAGCGGCCGAGCGACATCTGTCGCGTCATCCGCGGCTGGCATTTCGGCCGCTACCGCGTCACCCAGTCTGCCGAAGCGCGTGAGCGGCTGACCGAACTGACGCCGGCGCTGCTCAAAGCCTTTGGCCAGACGCGACGCGCCGACGAGGCGCTGATCCGCTTCGACGAGTTCCTTGCCGGCCTGCCAGCGGGCATCCAGCTCTTCTCGCTGCTGCAATCGAACCCGGCGCTGCTCAAGCTGATGGCGACGATCATGGGCGCTGCCCCACGGCTGGCGGCCATCATCACGCGCCGCCCGCATGTTTTTGACGGGCTGCTCGACCCGGCGCTGCTCACCGAATTGCCGGATCGCGCCTATCTTTCGGCCCGCCTTGCCGCCTTCATCGAGGGCGACCACGCCTATGAGGACGTGCTCGATCGCCTGCGCATCTTTGCCGCCGAGCAGAAATTCCTGATCGGCGTGCGCTTGCTTGCCGGCTCGATCGATCCGGCGCGGGCGGGGCGTGCCTTTTCCGATCTCGCCGACCTCACCATCGAGGCGGCGCTTCAAGCGGTGATCGCCGAATTCGCGCAGCGCCATGGCAGCATCGCCGGGGGTAGGGTGGCGCTGCTCGGCATGGGCAAGCTCGGCAGCCGCGAGCTCACCGCCGGCTCCGATGTCGATCTCATCCTGCTCTATGACCATGACGCGGATGCCGAAGAGTCCGACGGCGACAAGCCGCTGGCGCCGTCGCATTACTATACCCGCATGACGCAGCGCCTGATCGCCGCCGTCTCGGCGCCGACCGCCGAAGGCGTGCTCTATGAACTGGACCTTCGCCTGCGCCCCTCCGGCAACAAGGGGCCGGTCGCCACCCATATCGACGCGTTCAAGAAATATCAGCGCCAGGATGCCTGGACCTGGGAGCAC
>NZ_RZRY01000699.1:0-3202 GCF_003998035.1 Mesorhizobium sp. M2A.F.Ca.ET.039.01.1.1
GGCGCGCGATGCGCTTGCCCTTGTCGGGCTGGCGGCCGCCTTCGACAAGAAGCCGCACCAGCTCTCCGGTGGCCAGCGCCAGCGCGTCGCGCTGGCCCGTGCGCTGGTCATCGAACCGGCGGTGCTTTTGCTAGACGAGCCGCTCGGCGCGCTCGATCTCAAGCTGCGGCGGCAGATGCAGGATGAGCTGAAGGCGATCCAGAAGCGCGTCGGCACCGCCTTCGTCCATGTCACGCACGATCAGGAAGAAGCGATGGCGCTGGCAGACCACTGCGTGGTGATGAATGACGGGCGCATCGAGGACGAAGGCCCGCCCGAGCGCGTCTATGCGCGGCCGAAGACACGCTTCTCGGCGACCTTCATGGGCGAAAGCACCATTCTTGCCGGCACCGTGACCGAAGCGGAGAACGGGATCGTCACCGTCTCGACGGCGGCCGGGCCGGTCTCGCTGCCCGGCGCATCGACTGCCGGCACCACGGTCGCGCTCGCCATCCGGCCGGAGCACCTGGTTCTCGGCGACGCGAAAGGCAATGTCGCGCTCGGCGCCGGCAAGGTCGGCGATATCGTCTTCCAGGGCAGCTTCAAGCGCGTGCTGGCCACGTCGACGCTGGATCCGGCACTGCAGTTCATCGCCAAGGCTTCCGCTTCCGCCACCGTTCAGGCGCGCGACACGATAGCGATTTCGTGCAACGCTCAAGATATCATCCTGCTGGCGGACTGATCCATGAGCACGCTTCCGGTCATCGAGGCTCCGGACTGGTACGAAACCATCCGCACGGGCGACGACATCACGCTCATCCATGAGCCATGGATCAAGCCGTTCTTCCGCTGCAACATCTGGCATGTGCGCGGGCGAGACCGAGACCTGTTGTTCGACACCGGGCTTGGCCATTTCAGCCTGAGAAGCCACGTGCCGCTTGTCAGCGAGCGCAAGCTCACCTGCGTGGCCAGCCACACGCATTTCGACCATATCGGCTGCCACCACGAGTTCCCGGACCGCTGCGTGCATTCGGCCGAAGCGGCAATCCTTGCCGATCCGCGCAACGAATGGACGGTCGCCGATCGCTACGCCAATGAGGAGATGTTCGACGGCGCACCGGAAGGCTGGGATACGGCGCGCTATCGCATCCTGCCCGCGCCGGCCGGCCGGTTGCTTGAACACGGCGACATCGTCGATCTCGGCGATCGCGCCTTCGAGGTCATCCACACGCCGGGTCACTCGCCGGGCGGCATCGCGCTTTACGAGAAGAAGACCGGCATCCTTTTGTCCGGCGACATCGTCTATGACGGGCCGCTGATCGACGACGTCTACCACTCAAATGTCGAGGACTATGTCGGGACGCTGCTTGCCATGCGCGGGCTCGATGTCTCGGTCGTGCATGGCGGCCATTTCCCAAGCTTCGGCAAGGTGCGCTACCGGCAACTCATCGACGAGTATGTCGCCGGCAAGCGCAAGGCGGGCTGCCACCTGCAGGGCGGCTGAGCGAGCGATAAGGGAAGCGAAGCCTACAGCGCCCGTTGCGGGCAAGGTGTACCCGTGGCATCGCCGCAACGGGAAGCTGTCGGCTGCGGCCGCTGGCTCGTCTCTTCCGAATGACGCACGAGTTCGGCGAACATAAGCGCGAAACTTCCCATCATCAGGAAGACTATGATCAGACGCGTTACCGGCAATAGACAGGTCTCTCGACTGGCCAGCCCCCGCCAACCCATCCACTGTCGGCTAACATGATCGATCCGCCTTTACGAGTGTTTAAGCCTCCTCTTAACCATTGCGGCCATCACATTCATGTCGCGCCTGTCACGAAGCGCGACTGGTGACCCGCCAGCCGGCACGCCGCCCTTCACAGATATGGGCGGCGCATGCTACGCCGTCGCCGGCGCGGCCCCGCAGACGGTCGCCCTCCGGGAGCCATGAGCAAAGCCGCCAGCCGTTTCGCCTTCGTCTCTTCCGACACCGACGACGCCCTCGCCGCGCGGGAAAGCCTGTCGGCGCGCTATGGGCAGGTGCCTGTCGCTGACGCGGAGATCATCATCGCGCTCGGCGGCGACGGTTTTCTACTGCAGACGCTGCGCGAGACGATGAGCACGGGCAAGAAGGTCTACGGCATGAACCGTGGCACCATCGGCTTCCTGATGAATGAATATCGCGCAGGCGGTCTCGAGGAGCGCATCGCCAACGCCGTTGCCGAGACGATCCGGCCGCTGGAAATGGTCGCCGTGACGCATGACGGCGAATCCGTATCCGCGCCGGCCATCAACGAGGTGGCGCTGTGGCGCCAGTCCTACCAGACCGCGAAGATCCGCATCACTGTCGACGGCCAAGTGCGGTTGGAGGAGTTGAACTGCGACGGCGTCATGATCGCCACTCCCGCCGGCTCGACGGCCTACAATCTGTCGGCGCACGGGCCGATCCTGCCGCTCGATGCGCCGCTCCTGGCATTGACGCCGGTCAGCCCTTTCCGGCCGCGCCGCTGGCGCGGGGCGCTGCTGTCCAACAAGGCGACGGTGCGTTTCGACATATTGGAAGCCGAAAAGCGCCCGGTGAATGCCGCCGCGGACCATACCGAGGTCAAGGCGGTGGCTTCCGTCACCGTGCGGGAATCGCCGACGGCGACGGCAACTTTGCTGTTCGATCCGAACCATTCCTGGAACGAACGCATCCTTGCCGAGCAGTTCCGCTACTGAGCCGGCGCAACGATACCTGTTCGATTAAGCATCGCGATTAAGGTTACGTCTTCACAATCACCGGGATTTCCGGCTGTTTGTGTTGACAAATCGCGGACTTGCGCCTAACTGCAACCGCGATCTTGCAGGCGCGCGGCGCCTGCCGCAACACGCGTTGCGATTTCCCGAACCAGCCAAAGACAACAAACACTTGTCCTCAGACACCCAGACCGTTCAAGAAGCGTTGACCTTTTCGGACCTTGGCCTTTCGCCCAAGGTCCTCTCCGCAGTCTCAGATGCCGGCTACACCAAGCCGACTCCGATCCAGGCCGGCGCCATCCCGCATGCGCTGCTCGGCAAGGATGTGTTGGGCATCGCCCAGACCGGCACCGGCAAGACCGCTTCCTTCGTGCTGCCTATGCTGACGCGATTGGAAAAGGGTCGCGCTCGCGCGCGCATGCCACGCACGCTGATCCTCGAACCGACCCGTGAGCTCGCCGCGCAGGTCGAGGAAAACTTCATCAAATACGGCAAGAAC
>NZ_RZRY01000069.1:0-15805 GCF_003998035.1 Mesorhizobium sp. M2A.F.Ca.ET.039.01.1.1
GACAAAGACCTCCATCCCCCCGCCGCGATTCATCATGGTCTTTTCCTCCCCAATCCCGCCTTCACTTTTGAAATTAGTTCCAAGTTGTCTTTCCGTATCATTGGTTCATTCAAAAGCGTAGTTGCGGCATCTTTCCAGAAAGGGCGCGATCTCCCGCTGTCGTGAGCCGGCCCTTTGGAGCTAGCCCAATGGAGAGTGCGATGGATTTCAGGGTCAAAGACAAAGTGGCGATCGTGACCGGAGGCAGCTCAGGTATCGGACTCGCAATAGCCAAGACCTTCGCCGGTGAAGGCGCAAAGGTAGTGATCAACGGACGCGATAAGGCAAAGCTGGATTCGGCCTGCGCCGAGATCGGCAATGGAGCTGTCGGCATCGTGGCCGACCTCACGACGCCTCAAGGCGCGGCTGCACTCTATGAATTCGCGTTGTCCGTTGGACCGGTGGAGTTTCTCGTCAACAACATCGGGCGGTTCGACGTGGAGGACTTCTTCGAGATCTCAGACGACCGGTGGCATGAATATTTCGAAGCCAATGTGATGACCGGCGTGCGCATCACCAGGCCCGTGCTCAAAGAAATGCTGAAGCGCGATAGCGGAAGCATCGTTTTCATCTCCAGCGAAGGCGCGATCCGCTCGATCCCGCACATGTCGCATTATTCAATGACCAAGACCGCCCAGCTTGGCCTATCGCGGGCGCTAGCGGAGCTTACCAGGGGCACGAGTGTCAGAGTGAACGCCTATATTCCCGGCCCGACGGCGACAGACTCGGTGAAAGCCTATTTCGAAGGCATTGCCAAGGACCGCGGTGTCGGTTTCGACGATGTAATGAGAGGCTTCTTCAAGGACGATCAGCCAGGGTCGCTGATCCAGCGCCTGATCGACCCGGCCCTGCACGGACGGGCAGTGCTCCAGCTTGCCACCAATTGGGCCATGAACGGCACCGCGCAGCGCTGCGACGGCGGTGCGGTGCATTCCATCCTCTGAATTTCAGCCTATCCAGGAGAGAACCATGTATCAGAAACGCGCGCTTGTTGTCGGCGCGACCGGCATCGTCGGTCTGAATGTCGCCGAGCATCTGCGGGACCTTGGCGGCTGGGAAATTCACGGTGCATCACGGCGCCCGCCGGCCGGCGCTTCCTATATGATCTCCCACACGCTGGATCTTCTCGATCGAGAGCGCGCGCTTGAGGCACTCGCCGAGTTGGCCCCTACCCACGTCTATTACTGCACCTGGACGCTCGGCAAGGACGAAGACGCCAACATCCGGCTGAACAGCGGTATGCTGAAGACGGTGCTTGACGCTTTTGCGGACAAGGGATGCGTCGAGCATGTCTCTGTCGTTACAGGCACCAAGCACTATCTCGGACCGTTCGAAGACTATGCCAAGAACTCGCCCGTCACGCCGTTCCGGGAGGACGCGCCGAGGCTGGAGAAGATGAACTTCTATTATGCGCTCGAAGATGTGGTCATGGATTATGCCTCCCGCTTCGGATTCGGCTGGTCGGTGCACCGCTCGCACACGATCATCGGCTACGCCGTTGGCAATCTGATGAACATTGGCGCGACACTCGGAACCTATGCTTCCATCTGCAGGGACACCGGCCGCCCGTTCGTCTTCCCGGGTCATCCGTCGGCCTGGAATGGCCTCAACGACATCACCGACGCTCGCCTTCTCGCCAAACAAATTGTCTGGGCTTCGCTCGAGCCGAATGCGCGCAACGAGGCTTTCAATGCCGCGAACGGCGACGTCTTCCGCTGGAAGAGGCTGTGGGGCGAAATCGCGGACTATTTCGCAATCGAGGTCGGCGATTACCCCGGGGAATTCAACTCCCTCGATAAACGCATGAAGGATATGGGGCCGGACTGGGATCGTCTCGTCGATAACCACTCTTTGCAGCCCAACAAGCTCGAGCGCCTGGCCTCGCCCTGGCACACAGATCTTGATCTTGGCCGCCCAATGGAATGCGTCAATTCGATGAACAAGAGCCGGGCGCTTGGCTTCTGCGTCTCACAGGATACCACGCAGTCGTTCATTGCGGTGTTTGACCGAATGCGCGCTGAAAGGATTATTCCATAACCTATCAGGGAGGCCGTCGTGACCAAGCTCAATAGTGACGCCGAGATCTGCCCCGGCGCCGATTGGCCCAGCGACATTCGCGCTGAACTGGTTCGCGATCGAGCAAACGGCAAAGTAGGTCAGAAGCTCTTTTCGGAAACGGACCAAGTGCGGGTGTGGGGACTAACCCTCGCACCGGGCGAGCGACTCGGATTTCATCGGCATGTGCTGAACTATTTCTGGGTGGCGGTAACCGCGGGAAGATCCCTTTCGCGCTATGCCACGGGTGAGAGTTCCGAATTTTCCTACGAACCGGGGATGACACGCCATTTCAGCTTCGAGAAAGGCGAGTTCATCCTGCATGATTTGACCAACATCGGTGACACCGAGCTGGTATTCACCACGGTAGAGTTCAAGAACTCGGTCAACCAGCCTTTGCTGATCCGATGACGGCAACCTGAGCGGGCGAGCCTCTTGGCTTCGCCCGCCTACCGCCGTCTACTTTTCCGGGAATGGATGCGCCCCAAGCAGCGTGGCCATGCGGAGCAAAGCGCGCGGCCCCGCATGAACATTTGCGCTGCGGACCTCGGTAACGCCTTCGACCTGCATAAGCGCGGTGCGAACCGGACCGACGAAGGTCATCGCTATATTTGGACAGGCCCGGCAGGCGCCGGAGAATTCCACTTCAACGACTCCCTCGGCAGAGATGTCGACGATATCGGCGTCGCCGCCATGGCCAAGAATAAGTGGGCGCACACTGTTCAACGCGGTCTTGACGGCGCCAGCGTCGACTGCGACCGCGTTCGTGAAAACCGAGGTCATGCGGCGACGCCCAGTTCGACCTTCTTCGCCGCGACGTCGATGCCGAGGCCGTTCGCAAAATTCAGCCCGAAGATCTTCTCTTTAATGCTGCGCGTAAGTTCCGGATAGCCGTAGTGATCCTGCAATTCCTCCGGCATCTCCATATTGGCCCAGGCGTCGATATAAGTCTGGATGTGCGGCCAGATGAACGCTTCGGAGCCGTAGCAGATACGATCCTCGCCGACATAGAGCAGGCACTCGCCCAGCCGGTGCAGCATCTTGCGAGGCTGCAAGAAATACTGGTTGAACCACAAGGGCAGCACCAGGTAGACGTTCTCGAACCGGCTAGCGATCGAAATGGTCTCGCCCACATAGGGGTCGCCAAGGTGATGGATGCCGAAATTGAGCTCGGGAAAGTCGGCGGCCGCATACTGGATGTCATTAGGCTGGAACGCTTCGACCGGACCGAGCTCGAGCGGAAAACCTTTGTGGAACTGCACCATCTTCAGGCCCAGTTCGATCGCCTTCTCCCAGAGCGGGTAGGCAATGTCGCGGTCGTCGGCGCGCCATGAGCAGCCGCGCTGTTGGTATTGATAGAATTTCATCGAGACAGCGCCCCACTCCTTGACCTGACGTTCCATCTCGCGAAGCGCGAAGTCGAGACCGTGATAGGCCGGATCGACCCCACCCGTGAGCAGGATCCTTTTCGGATCGCGCTTGCAAAGCTCATAAGACAGCTCGACGGGACCAAGGCCAGCCTTCCAGTGCGAGAACAGCGGGACCGAGCAGGCCATTGCGAGGTCAGTGTCGGATTTCTCAAACAAGGTCGAATGCGCCCAATCGACATCGGGAGGCGTATGGAAACCGGTGTTGGCAGGCGGCCCCTTGCGCGCGGTCAGGTCGATGAAGCCGGTCAGCTGATTGCGCAATATGCCGACCCGGCCACTGCTGTCCCCCTGCTTGATTTGCCTATCGGTAAAGTCCTGAACGTGTATTGCGGCGTCGAAGACGAACATACCGTCCTTCATCGTTTCCTCCTTCGGTTATGACCTCAGGTGAATCGATATCACGCCGAATGGCCTTCCATTTGTGAAATGGAGGCAAAACTCAATTCGCGAAGCATTGGGTTGTTGGGGCGTCGCCGAGGGACCTACTGTTCAATCCGCAAGCGTGCTTTTCGCTTGCGTGCCGGTCGTCAACTGGCCGGCACCGGTTCTGTCCCGCGGGAGAGATCATGTCAGATCTTGCAACAGCTCGGAGTCGCGCCGCGTCTGGCTCCGCCATTGCGTTGAGCGCGCAACAGACAGGCCTGCTCAAGGAGAAGGCGCAGTTTGTGCGCCTCGAGACGGTGCGTCTGATCGAGATCGCCAAGGTTGGTCACTACACCTCCGCCTTCTCTGCGGCCGAGATCTTTTCCGTCCTCTACTACGATGTGATGGCACTAAAAAGAAACGAGCCTGCATGGGAGGATCGCGACCGGTTCATGATGGGGAAGGGCCATGCAGCGGTTGGCCTCTATCCCATTCTCGCCGACCTCGGTTTCTTCCCGACGGACCTGCTTGACGGCTACACCCGACTTGGCAATCCGCTCGGAGATCATCCCGACATGCGCAAGGTGCCAGGGATCGACTTCAGTTCGGGATCCATAGGCCATGCCCTGTCCGCCGGTTGCGGCATGGCGCTTGCCGGCCGCATGCAGGGGCGAGACTTCCATACGTTTGTGATGGTGGGCGACGGCGAATTGCAGGAAGGACAGGTATGGGAAGCCGCGTTGTTTGGGGTTCATCAACGCCTCAATCGCCTCATCTGCATAATCGACCGCAACGGGTATCAACTCGATGGCTCGGTCGATGACGTTATTGGTGTCGAACCCATTCTGGACAAATGGCGGGCCTTCGGCTGGGAAGGGCACGTAGTCGACGGCCACGATGTGGCAGCGCTGGCGACACTCCTGCGGCGACTGAAGGCCGATACTTCACGCCAAGTGCCTGCCGTGGTGCTTGCTCAAACCGTCAAAGGCAAAGGCGTCTCCTACATGGAGACGGAACCCGGATGGCATCTTGGCTATCTCGATCCGTCGGACGCCAAGCGCGCCGTCGCGGAAATCAAGGCAATGGAGATCTAGCCGATGTCGCGCCCGCTCTCCAAAAAGTCCTGGCACTATCGCCAGCTCAACGCCCAGACGCCAGGCCTGTCAGCGCTCTCCGACGCGCTGGTCGATCTCGTGGCCGCCGGCGAACCGATCGTCGCCGGGACAGCCGATCTGCAATATTCAAACGGGCTGGCGAAGTTCGCTCAAATCCATCCCGATCGCTTCGTGCAGTTCGGCATCTCCGAGCAGAACATGGTATCGGCGGCCGCCGGAATGGCGGCTGTTGGCATGAAACCTTATGTGGCGACCTTCGCCTCGTTTCTGGCGCTGCTGTGCTGCGAACAGATCCGCATGGACATTGCCTATTCGGCGCTGCCGGTTCGTCTGATCGGTCATCACGCCGGCATCTCGCTCGGCTTCTACGGTACCTCCCATCATGCGACCGAAGACCTCGCGATCACCCGAGCCATCGCCAACCTGACGGTGGTTGCTCCCGCCGACGGGGCCCAGCTCAAGGCCGCCATCAAGGCGTCGGCGGATTATCCGCACCCAATCTATTTTCGCATCCAGCGCGGGCGCGATCCCGTCATCTACCAAGACGACGTGGACTTCACCTTCGGCAAGGCAATCGTGCACGCGCGGGGGTCGCATCTGACGATGATTGCGACCGGCTCCACCGTTCATCCCACACTCGAGGCCGCAAAGGCGCTTACCGCGGCCGGCTACTCAGTTGGCGTCATCGATATGGCGACAATCAAGCCGCTCGATCACAAGGCGGTTCTGTGCGCAGCCGTCGAAAGCCCCGCCATTCTCACCGTCGAGGAACACAATGTCCTGGGCGGACTGGGCTCAGCGGTGGCTGAAGTAGTCGCGGGACTGGGAATGCCGGTCCGCGTGCGTCGGCACGGCATCCATGACGAATACAGCCTGATTGCGCCTCCGACGCATCTCTACGCCCACTACAGGCTTGATGCGGCTGGCGTCGAGTATGTCGCGCGCGAATTCCTGGAAAGCAGGGCGGGCTGAAGAGCCCGACGTCGCGTGGATGCCCGCGAACGATTGAAGCGCAATTTCCAAGAAAAGAGGAGTTGAACATGCCGTTCA
The DNA here is from genome assembly GCF_003998035.1 of Mesorhizobium sp. M2A.F.Ca.ET.039.01.1.1. NCBI lineage: Bacteria > Pseudomonadati > Pseudomonadota > Alphaproteobacteria > Hyphomicrobiales > Phyllobacteriaceae > Mesorhizobium > Mesorhizobium sp. M2A.F.Ca.ET.039.01.1.1. The sequence continues at coordinate 6,053 of NZ_RZRY01000069.1, forward strand.
AGCTAAACCTGCGAGCAGCCGTCGGCGGAATGGCGAGGAATGCTGCCGCAGGCACCTTGGCAATGGCTGTGGTGGCCTCCGCCGCGACCGGTGGTGCGTGCGCCAAGGACCAAACGTGGATCGCCACTTGGGCCGCAAGCCCGCACCCCAGCTGGCAAGGCGATTTTCCGCTGCCTACTTTTTTACCCTTCAACCTTTGGCACCAGACTGTCCGTCAAAAAGTGCGGGTAAGTCTTGGAGGGGACCGGCTGCGCATCGTCCTGTCGAACGAATACGGAAAGGCCCCGCTCGCGATCGAGTCGGTTCATGTTGCCTTGCCAGGGGCAGACGGTGCCTCCATCGACCCGGCGACCGATCACGTGGTCACGTTCAGCGGCGCCCAGAAACTCAGCATTCCTAGCGGGGCGCCTGCCGTGAGTGACCCGATCGATCTGAAGCTTGCTGCGCGTGGTGACCTTGTCGTGACATTCCTCGTTGTCGAGCCAATGCCAATCGATACCTTCCACTGGGATGCGGAGGCGACCAGCTATATCGGCGCCGGCGATCAAGTGGCCAACCCGACGATCAGCCAGTCGACAAAGACGATGACGAGGATCTTCCTTAGCGACGTTCTGGTCGAGACTGCGCCAGGCGCGAAAGCGGTCGTCGCATTTGGCGACTCAATCACCGACGGCGCATCGTCCGGTGTCGACCAGAACGCCCGGTGGCCGGATTTCCTTGCAGAGAATCTTGCGCCGCATGGGGTCGCCGTTTTGAACGCTGGCATTGCAGGAGCTCGCCTACTCAATACCCGAATGGGCGAGAATGCCATGGCTCGCTTCTCACGCGACGTGCTGAGCGTGCCCAATATCAAGACTGTTGTGGTTCTGATCGGCATCAACGATATTTCGTGGCCGGGCCAGGCCTTCGGTCCAAACGATCCCTTCCTAACCAAGGAGCAATTGGTCGCGGGCTATCGGCAGTTGATTGCGATTGCCCACGCCCACAACATTCGTATTGTCGCGGGAACGCTGACGCCCTTCGAAGCAGCGCTGCAGGGCAGCCCGCTTGAAGGCTATTACAGCAAGAAGCGAGACGAGCTGCGTCAGGAGATCAACGCCTGGATCAGGACATGTGGCGAGTTCGATGCCGTGGTCGATCTCGACAAGCTGGTCGCGGACCCGGGCAACCCGCTTGCCATCAAGAGCGACTTGCAGGCCGACTATCTGCACCTGTCGCCGAAAGGGAACAAGATGGTGGCAGACGTCCTGACGCCGACGGTTCTCTTCGGCAATCAGTAATGCGCAAAGCGCCCGGAGGGAGGTCGTTATGACTGGCCGCCGAAGGCTCGCCGGCCAATGATCGGTCATAATCCTCAAAGAGCTGACGTGACCATCGCAAGCGGATCGACTGGGTAGGGAGTTGGGCGGCGAGCCGGCAACCGACATGGGGTAGCGATTTTCCCTTGCGATGGGGTTAGCCGCCCGCAGAGCACTGAGCCCGGTCGGCTTCATGCCGCATCCTCGAAGTCAAGCCTCAGAGAGCGGAAGACCTCGCCATCAGCCCCCGCCAATGTTACGCGCTCACAAGTCTCAGAATGGTGTCGATATTGAACTCGTAGCGCTGCCATTCCGCAGAAGACAAATGGGATGGGCGAGTTGCTGGATCGTCTTCTTGAATCGACTTCGGCGAACTGCCTCGTAACCCATTGACAAATAAAGATTATGTTAGTCGCCGAGGGTCGTCGTTTTCTACAGAAAAACAATACGTTAGTGGCTGGTTCGCCAACCCGTTTGCCTCGTATTCTCTCGTATGGTCTGGCGAACCTAAAGACCGGCAGAAGAACTAGTTTTCAATGCAAGTGGCGTCTCTGTCTTATCCCCGCAAGGAGCAATGACATCATCGACAACCTTCGGGCTTTGCATTTGGACCAGATTACTAAGCTGTGCCTAGAATGAGGATCAAGCCGTGCGATCGCCGCTAACAAACTCCTGGGTGATAGTGCCGTCGGCTCTCGTCAGGCAAGCTCGGTAAGTCGCAATATCACGCAATCGTGCTGACGTTCTCCGGTGGCGAGAAACAGCCGCAGATTCAGATCGTCATGGGCCGGGGCTGCGGTTTCGAAGCGGATCACGGTGCGAAAATAGACTTGGGTCCGATCCACCTTTTCACCCCGTAGGAGCGCGGCCATTACTTCGGGCGGGCCGTGACGCAGGCCTTGGCTATCCACCCGGATCAAGGCGCCGTCCTGGGCCTCAATCACGTAGCGGGCGTGGATGCGGGTCCGCCCATCGGCGCGGATGCGCTGTTCATCCGTCCCGCCTGGCAGAATGCGACCCGAAATGCCGGAGCCGAGGGCCGTGCCACCAAGGATTGGCACGATCCGCGCCTCCCCAAAGCCATCGTCGCCCAATTTCAACGGAACTCCGACCTGCACGCGGAACTCGGAAAATGGGGTCATGCTGCTCGCCCTTTCAAGGGACCAAGAATTGGCGGCTCTGCGTTTAGAATATCGATCGAGAAGCCCGACAGCCGCTTGTAGTGCTCAGCATGGGCGGCCAGATCGGTGCGGGGAATGACGGTTTCGATATCGTCAAACACTCCGCCACAGCGGTCCTCGACCATTTGCATCACCGCGTCCGGCCCCTTGCCGCGATTGGCGCGCAAGACGCCTTCGGCGCGTGGGCGCATTTCGGCCTCATAGGCCAATAGCGCCGGCCGCGTGGGGCCAAAGTCTCGGATCGCTCGGCCCAGTTTGCGGGCATCAATGATCGCCAGTGTCGCCCCATTTGACCCCACCGGATAGGTCGCATGAGCCGCATCGCCCATCAGGGTGACACAGCCGGTCGTCCACGACGGCAAGGGGTCGCGGTCCACCATTGGGTATTCATAAACCGCGCCCGAGATGCGGATCAGGCCAGGGCAATCGACCCAGCCAAAATCCCAATCTTCAAAAGCGGGCAGGAAATCCGCCTTGTTGGCAGAACGGTTCCAGTCGCCCTTGCGGAGGGCGCGCACCGGGTCGACTTTCAGCTCGGCGATCCAGTTGATCAGGGCAAGGCCTGTGTTCGGGTCTTCCGTCGTCAACGGATAAGCCACGAAGCGCTGGCTGTCATGCCCGGCTAGAAACATCGCATTGCCACCCAGGAAATGCGGCGCCTCGCTGGTGCCGCGCCACATGATGGCGCCGTTCCAGATTGGTTCGCCTTCATGTGGCACCATCTGGCAGCGAATGGCGGAGTGGATGCCATCGCCCGCAATCGCAAGTTCGCCTTCCACGCGCCGACCATCAGTCAAGAGAAGTGCTGCGCCATGATCCGAGGTTTCAAACCCCGCTACCGCCGCACCCGTTTCCACACAATCACCCGCACGGGCACGCAATTCTTCCAGCAGTAGCATCTGGAACTTCCCACGATGCAACGACAGTTGCGGCCAATTGTAGCCCGCCACCCGCCCACGCGGTTCGACCCAAATCTCGCGCCCCGATTTGGTGTAGAAACCGTATTGACGCGTACGTATACCGATCTGGTCCAGTTGTACCTCAAGCCCCAGATCGAATAACTCGCGCACGGCGTTAGGTTGCAGGTTGATCCCGACACCCAGTGGCTTGGGTTCGGCCACCCGCTCAAAGATGCGGAAAGGCTGGCCCAATTGGTGCAGTGTCAGTCCCATCACCAGTCCGGCAATGCCGCCGCCTGCGATTAGAATGCTCATGCGGTGCCTCCCGGCATCATCGGCCAGTGAAACTTGCCATCCGGCGCCGTAAACTCGGCCCGAAGCGGATGGAACCGTCGAGTTTGGCCAGCGGCGCGTGATACATGGTCATCCCTTCGCGGCATTCCGTCCGGTAAACCGGGCCAGAAGGGTTTTGTCCCAGAAGGCTCTGCGCACACCGAGCGGGTGAGACGCGAGGTGGCTTTTCGGTCCAAAGATCCTCGTCTGCCCGCCGGTGTGGTTGTATTCCGGCCAAGGCAGGGTGCCTTCGCGGACAAAGGAAATCAGCGCACCGGCCATCTCGCTGCAAAGCCTGGAGCGAATCTCCGCGTTTTGCGGTGTGGTCGGGCCGATCAACTCCGCCGCGGCGGCGCTGTCAGGCCTTGCGAAGAAGAATGGCAGGTCAGCCGCATGCATGGCGCGCAAGGTGGCGTTGACCTCGTAGTCCAGGCGATACATCCACACTTTCGATCCGCGGGCGGCGGCCGCTTCGGCGAACCAGGTGGTCGGCAGGGTAAAACCCACATCGGAGACGAGGTGCATGCCCTGAACTCCGGCAGTCTCGTGTGGGAAGAATCCGGCGTATGCGGCCACGGCCTCGGCTTGGGTTATGGCCGAAAGAAAGCCAAACCGCGCCGCCGTCCAGGCTGGATCGGCCTTGTCCAGGTCGGGAAGCGCCATCAGCCACACACCGGCCTCGTAATTGGTGTAGCCGATCATCAGGTCGATGCCGTCCATCGCCCCCTCTGCCACCGCCTGCATGGGCGGCACGGACCACAGATCACCGTCGAGGCCGGGATAAAACTGCCCGTCCAGGCCGAACAGTTCGTCCTCATAGTCAATGCTGGCTGCCCGTCGCACCAGATCCACTGCCGGAGCGTTCAGCAGAGTGTCCGCGTCGGCCACCCCGGCGCGACTCATCACGTCAACACCGATCTCGCGCACTGTTTCGGGTGAGTGCCGCCAGCGCGGCCCGTCACCGCCAATCCCGGCAGGGCCAGTCACACAGCTCATGATCACGGCGCGGCGAACCAGACCCTTCAGCCGGCCCGAGCAGAGCAGCCAGCTCACGTCCATCCCGCCCGCGGACTCTCCGGCCACGGTGATGTTGCTACCATCGCCGCCAAACGACCCGATGTTGGCCTTGATCCAATCGAGCGCCAGAAGCTGATCCTTCAGCCCGTTTACCTGCGCGTTGCGATAGCCCGGCCCCAGAACCGGCTCGACATCCATGAAGCCGAGAACGCCAAGTCGGTAGTTCAGCGAGACCACAATGATATCGCCCCGCTGCGCCAGCACATCGCCGTGGTACAGGGGCAGCCGGCTAGCTCCTTCATGGTTGGAACCGCCATGGATCCAGACATAGACGGGGCGCTTTTTGCCGTCCTTGGCAGGAGCCCAGATGTTCAAAGTGAGGCAATCCTCCTCGCCCACCACATCCAACGGGCCTTCGGGCAGGCTGTTGTAGAAATCGTCCGGCGGCCCCATGTCCCCCTTGAAGCGCTGGAGCGGGGCCGCGCCGAAACGGTCTGCCTCGCGAACGCCCGACCAAGATGCCACCGGCTTCGGCGGGCGAAATCGCAGCGCACCCACTGGCGGTGCGGCATAGGGAATGCCGAGCCAAGCCAGACATCCATCCTGCAATCGGGTGCCGCGAACGGCACCCGATTCTGTTTGCACCACAAGGTCGGACATCGTTCATTCCCCTGACTGGAACTTCGTCCAGGCGCGGTTGCGCTGGCGGGTCAGCGTGTCCTTGACCGTGCCGGAGACAAAAAGCTTGGCCATAACCGCGCCTTCGGGGAAGATGGTCTTGTCTTCCGCCAATTCCTTGGGCAGCAGGGCCCGCGAGCCCGGGACCCCGTTGCCGTAACCCGACACCTCCGTCATGTGAGCCCCCACTTGCGGGGTCAGGAGAAAATCCATGAAGGCATGTCCGGCTTTCGGGTTGGGCGCGCCCTTCGGGATGGCCAGCGACGTAATCCAGGCCAGCGTGCCCTCTTTCGGCAGGATATATTGAATGTCCTGCCCGTTAGCGGCTGCCTTCGCGGCGTTTTTGGCTTGGATCACTTCGCCGGAATAGCCGATGGCGATACAGACATCACCCGCAGCCATTTCAGTGGGCAATTTGCCCTTGCTTAGCTGCACATAGGGTCTGATCGACTGCAAAAGCGCCATCGCCTTGTCCAGATCAGCAGGGTCCTTGCTTTGCGGATCGAGCCCCAGATAGTTCAAAACAATCGGAACCACTTCGGTTGCGGAATCGGCGATCGACACTCCGCAATCGGCCAGTTTCGCGACATTCTCGGGCTTGAAGATCAGATCATAGCTGTCAATCGGCGCATCGGGCAGGCGTTCGTGGACCTTGCCCACATTGAGGCCCATCCCCAGCGTGCCCCATCCACCCACAGCGGCATAGCCGAGCGTCGGATCGCTGCGTTTCAAAAGCGCCATCAGTTCGGGGATTTGTGCGGCGTAACGCGGCACCCAATCCTTGTTCAGCGGTTCCAGCGCCCCTGCCGCAATCTCGCGCGCCAGAAATGGCGTGGCCGAAGGCACAACAAAGTCGTAGCCGCTGTCGCCCGACAGAAGCTTCGTCTCCAGCGACTCGTCGGAATCGTAGCTGTCATAGACCACTTTGATCCCGGTCTTGGCGGTGAAGCCATCGGTGATCCAGCTGTCAAACAGCCCATCCCAGGCATAGAGCCGCAATACCTCTTCGGCCCTTGCCGAGGTAGTCAGCGCCGCCAGGACCAATAACCCTGTCAGTCCAATCGCTTTTTTCATCATCGTTTCCCTCTGTTGCGTTAAGGGGCTTTTGCCCCGCTCTTTTTAGTCAGTCGTCTTGCGCCTCGCCCGCCGTTCCACCAGCGCGGCGGCAATAACGCCGGTAGCGACGATGCCGATGACGATTGTGGAGAGTGCGTTGATCTCGGGCGAAACCCCGGTGCGCACCATGGAAAACAGCCGCACTGGCAGCGTGGTGCTCTCTGGCCCGGATGTGAACGAAGCCACCACCAGATTGTCGAGCGAGAGCGAGAAGGCCAAAAACCAGCCCGACACCACCGCTGGTGCGATCAGGGGCAGGGTAACCAGCCAGAAGGCGGTGAACTGGGTGCAGCCAAGGTCCTGCGCGGCCTCGTCCATCGATCGGTCGTGGCTGGCCAGCCGCGCGGCGACAATGACCGTGACGAAACTTATTTGCACGGTGGATTGCGCCAGGATGATCGTCCACATCCCTCGGTCTAGCCCCACAGCAATGAAGAGCAGAAGCGTGGAAAGGCCGATGATCACTTCGGGCATGACCAGAGGCGCAAAGACCAGCATGGCGAACACCGTCCGCCCTGGGAACCGCCCGGCCCGCACCAGCACGAAGGCCGTCATCGTGCCCAGGGCCGTCGCCAGCATGGCCGAGACCAGCGCCACTTTCAGCGAGATCAGCGCCGCATCCAGAAATTTCGCGTTGTGAAACAGGGATCCATACCACTTGGTCGAAAACCCCGCCCAGACTGTGACCAGCTTGGAGGCGTTGAAGCTGTAGATCACCAGGACAAGCATCGGCAGATAGAGGAACGCGAGACCAAAGCTGACCGAGGTGACGTTGAACCAGGACATCCCGCGTCTCATGGCTGCTCCTTGGCTTGCAGGTGATCCTGCACCTTGTGGAACAGCGCGATGGGCACGATTAAAAGGGCCAGCAGGATCACCGCCACCGCCGAGGCCACGGGCCAATCCTGATTGGTGAAGAACTCGTCAAACAGCACGCGGCCGATCATCAGCGTTGATGAGCCGCCCAAAAGCGAGGGGATGACATATTCGCCTATCGCCGGAATGAAGACGAGGAGGCACCCTGCCATCACCCCCCACCGCGACATCGGCAATGTCACCAGCCAAAAGGCTTTCAAGCGCGAACAGCCCAGATCCTGTGCCGCCTCGATCAGCGATCCGTCCAGCCGCTCCAGCGTCGCGTAAAGCGGCAGCACCATCAGCGGCAGATAGGCATAGGTGATGCCCAGATAGACCGCGAAAGGCGTCTTCAGCATCACGATGGGCGCATGGGTCAGCCCCAGTCCCATCAGCAATTGATTCAGGATGCCCTCGTTCGACAGGATACCGATCCAGGCGTAGATCCGGATCAGGAATGAGGTCCAGAAGGGCAGGATCACCGCCATCAGCAGGACTTTCCTCCACGGATCGGACGCGCGGGTGATGCCATAGGCGATGGGATAGCCCACGAGAAGCGTCAGCACTGTGGCCCGGAACGCGATTCCAAGGCTGGAGACGTAGGCTTTCCAATAGAGGCCGTCGCTGGTCAGAAAGCGGTAATTGTCGAAGCTGAGTTGCGACAGGAAGTCCTTCAGCCCCGCCCAACCGCCTCCCGGCCTTAGCACAGGCAGATAGGGCGGAATGGCTGTGGTGGCCTGGGACAGCGAGATGCGGAAGGCCATCAGCAGCGGCACCGCAAAAAGCAGCACCAGCCACAGGAAGGGCACGGCAATCAGAAGCGTGCGGCGGGTGATCATCGCTTCACCGCGTCAGCACAAGGCCGGCAGTATCGGCCCAGCTCAGCCAAACCTCGTCGTCCCTGGTGAAATCGCGGCGCGACAGACGATGGGCGTTTGTGGTCTGGGTCTTGATGGTCACGCCCTGGGCGACCTCAACATGATAGATCGAGATGCTACCGACGTAGGCGATGTCGACAACACGCCCTTTCAAGCAATTGGATTGCCCTTCGGACGGGGTGGCCGAGACGTCGATCTTCTCGGGCCGGATCGCATAAGAGATCCGTTGGCCTTGGGACAGACCCGCTTCGCACGCGGCGCGCAAATGGCAGCTGCCTTCGGCCCATTGCAAAGCACAGAATCCTGGCTCAAGCGCCGCTACGGTCGAGGGAAGGACATTAACTTCTCCAATGAAATCCGCAACATAGACGGAGTTCGGTGCCTCATAGATCCCCGCAGGCGTGGACACCTGCACCAGCTTGCCGTGATCCATCACCGCAATCCGGCTGGCCACGGTCATTGCCTCTTCCTGATCGTGGGTGACGATGACAAAGGTCGTGCCGGTTTTCTCCTGAATATCCATCAGCTCGAACTGCGTCTCATGGCGCAGCTTTTTGTCCAGCGCGGCCAGCGGTTCATCCAGCAACAGTAGTTTCGGCGCGCGGGCCAAGGCGCGGGCGAGCGCCACCCGCTGCTTCTGCCCACCCGAGATTTGATCGGGCTTCCTTCGCGCGAATTTCTCCAGCCGCGCCAGCCGCAGCATCTCTTCCACCCGCGCCGCGAGCCGGTCTTTCGCCCAACCGTCCCGCCGCAGGCCGAAGGCAATGTTGTCCCAGACCGACAGATGCGGGAACAGCGCATAGCTTTGGAACATCATGTTGACCGGTCGCAGGTGCGGCGGGACATGGCCGATATCGGCCCCGTCAAGGTGGATTGACCCGGCGCTCGGCGTCTCAAACCCCGCCAGCATCCGCATCATCGTGGTCTTGCCACAGCCCGAAGGGCCAAGAAGCGCGAAGAACTCCCGAGGGTAGATCGACAGGTTCAGATCCTCGATCGCGGTGAAGGTGCCGAAGCGCTTGGTAACGCTGTCAAAGCGGATCAGAGGGCGCGCTGTTGGATCATCCCATGGTGCAAAGGAGGAGTTCTCGACCTGTGCCATCACGCCTCCTCCGTCTGTCGCACGGAACTTGCCACTCCGTCCGAGTCATGGGTGATCTGTCCGTCGCAGATGGTCAGACGGGCGCAAACGGCGGGCAGGCCTGCGGGCACAGCGCCAGCAAGATCTCGGTCCAGCAGCGTCAGATCGGCCAAAGCTCCAGGGGCCAGCACACCGCGATGTGCGTCGTCGAACGCTACCCAGCTTGCCGCGCGGGTGATCCCGTCCAACGCCACCGCTAAGCCAATCCGATGATCCGGCCCGCCGCTGGGCCAAGCCTCGCGCGTCAACGCCGCATGCAGCGTGGCCATCGGATCCAACGGCGCTATCGGCCAGTCCGAGGACAAAACCACCGCCGCCCCCGCCCGCCCGCAAATCCGCGGCCGCGAAGGCATAGCG
>NZ_RZRY01000006.1:0-37670 GCF_003998035.1 Mesorhizobium sp. M2A.F.Ca.ET.039.01.1.1
TCCCAAGGTATCCCATCGTCGCCTTGACAATCGGATGCTGGATATCCTCGACGCTGTCGACTTCTTCCGTTCTTGAATAAGCGATTCGAGTGCCGTTATCGAACTTGCGGTTCACATTCACGTAGACGTACTTGTCGATAGCAACGCTTAGGACGGCGCCGCCTTCCTCCCGATAGAAGGCAGGCAGATCGCTGCCACCTCCCACGAAGCTCACTCGAAGCGGCGTCTGACTGATGATCATCCGACGGCCTCAATCAGCTCGATCGCCCGCAATCGGACGCACTGGTTGGCGCTCGACCGCGATGCCAAAACGATTGGTGTCTCGTCCTCCTGGCGGGAACTATAGATACGCGCTGCAGCCTCCCGATCCACGCCTCGACGCGAGTATTCCCGCGTCACTCGGTGCCTCCTCAGCTCCTCATCGATATCAACGAAGAATGTGTGTGCACGACCCGGCAAAACCACATCGGACAGCGAAAGAGCGACGGCTCCTTCCACGACCAGGACGGTTTCCGGAGAAATGCTTACCTTTTCCGATCTTGGATGCGATACGCGGCTCAGCTTTTCGTAATAGGGCAGATCGAGCGTCTCGCGAGAACGAACGCCCACCAGGCGGCTTACAACCTTCCTAATCTCGTTCATGTCGTAGCGACCCATCACCGTTGCTTCGCGATCGGCGGCGGACCGTATCCAGCGATCAAGGGCAACGACTTGCGCATCAAAGCCGCGGCCGCGAAGTACCTCGGCGATAGCGCTGGAAAGGACGCTCTTTCCGCTTCGGGAGAGCCCTGCCACGAAACACACGTCACCCGGCTTAACATGCGCGATCAGATCGGATGCCGTGTCCACCAAGGTCGGATGAACGGTGAGAATGAACTTGGCAGCCTCGAACAAATCCGGGACGGTATAGTCGGGCATGACATGATACTTGCTGTCCAGCCCGCCCGCGCCCGTCTCGACCAGGATCGATCTGATGCCGGACCGTTTTGCGAGCGCGACGTCGGTAGAGGAATCGCCGATGACCCAGGATTGTCTGCGATCGATATTGAACGCCTCGACCGCCTCGTCGACCAACCCGGTGGCGGGCTTGCGGCATTCACAGTGGACCTTTAGCGCTTCCACCTCACCGGCAAAGCCGCGATCTGGATGGTGCGGGCAGTAATAGATGGCATCGACAAAAGCCCCCTGGCGGCCAAGCTCGGTCTCCATCTTGTTATGGATCATCCGCAAGTCTCGTACAGAGCAATCTCCTCTCGCCACAACGGGTTGGTTTGTGACGATGATTGTCCGGTATTCGGCCTGGTTGAAACAGGCGATCGCGGCCGCGGCCCCCTCGATCAGTTTGAAGCGTTCGGGACGATCGATATGCCCATCGTCGATATTGATGCACCCGTCCCTGTCCAAAAATACTGCTTTCTGCGGAGAAGCGAGTGAAGCTCGGGCTATGCGGCCGGAGGCAAGGTCGGCGCAGACCTTGTCAAGTCTCGCCGGGGTTCCCGCGTCCTTAATGTACTCAGGGCTGCTATAGCTTCTGATCTCCGCGCCGGCCCGAAGCATTTCAGGAAAGAGATCCTTGCCAAAATCGAGCGGAGTTGCCGCGGCGCGCCACGGGAACAAGGCTTGTCTTCGAATGTAGTAAAGAGCTGCGCTGACTTTGTTGGGATAAAAGCAACCGGGATCGTGTGGATATGGATGGAACGCGGTAACCACGCCATCTTCCGACGTCTCGATCAGATCGGAATCATGCGGGTGATCATTCGGATGGGTGAAAATAGTCGCGGCTGCTGCCTCGTGTCTTTCATGGAAGCACTTGAAGCGGGTGAGATCGACGTCGAGCATCGTGTCGCCGTAGATCGTGAGGAAGTCCTCGTCGAGCAGATGCAGAACGGACAGAACCGCCCCGGCAGTCCCGCGAGGCGCACCGTCATCTACGCAACGAACTTCAATCCCCCAATTCCCGCGCTGATTGCAAAAATCCACGATTTGCTCGGCTGCGTGGTTCACCAGGATCAAGATCCTCTCGATCCCGTGTTGCTTGGCTAGGAGGATTTGATGCTCGAGAAGTGGCTTGCCACCAATGTTGGCCAGCGACTTGGGCAGATCACCGATCCGGCCCCTGAGCCGTGTCCCCAGACCACCGGCAAGTACAACGGCCTGCATCACGGGTGTCCTTCCTGCCGTACGATTTCCACGACGGCTTTTCGGACAGCGTCGGCCGATCCAAGCTGGGGCCGCCAACCGAGTGCACGGAGCTTTGCTACGTCATAGGAAAACCGGGGAACATCCCCCGTCCAACCGCGATCTTCAAATCCGTATTCGATCCCCGCGCCCGGTGCGACAGCCTCGACAGTGGTTTCCGCTATGAAGCTGACGGTTACCCCTTTGTCCTCGGGGCCGATATTGTAGCAGCCAAGCCGTTCGGATGCGTTTGCACGCAGGTAGACGATCGCATCGATCAGATCATTGACGTGAAGATAGGCCTTCCGTTGCCGGCCCGATCCCAAAACGTTCAGCTTGTTTGGTGTGATCTTTAGCTTTCTGACGAAATCCAGAATGACGCCATGTGTTGCCGGAATGCCGATCACGTTCGGAAAGCGAAAGATCAAGGCCCGCCCCAACCAGTTCTCGACGGCCGCGCTGATTAGCGCTTCCGATGCTAGCTTCATGGCGCCGTAGTTGGAAATCGGCAGCAGCGGCCCGACATCCTCTCTGATCGGAGCCTCCCCCAAATCGCCGTACACGGCTGAGCTGGATGCAAAAGCAAGGAACGGAACTCCCGCCTCCCTCATTGAGTCCAACACGTTGAACGTCGTTAGAAAGGTATCGCGCAGATCGACAGAGGCATCGGTGATTCCTGCAGGAATGTCCGAATTGGCAGCCATGTGCCAGACTTCGGAAATCGGAATGCGACTGTGACAGTTCATAAAGCGGCTTCTCACCGCAGCCGCGTCTGAGAGATCCACTTTCTCAAAAATGAACCTCTCATGCGTAAGAAGCTCGTTCAGGTTTTCCCGAGAACCTCGCGACAGGTTGTCAAAGCCAAAGACCGAATATCCACGATCAATAAAGATCCGTGCAAGCCTGCTTCCTACAAAGCCGGCCACTCCCGATATGAAGATGGCGCGCGGTTCAACCAATCGGATTGCCCCTTAGCCTCTTGTGCGCAAGCTTTCGCGCCAAAGTCTTCCGGATTCTGCAATGACTTCCGTTTGCGAGCCTTCACCGCTGGACAGCCGCGAGTTCGACCGGGGCTCGGCATTAAGCTCTGCGCCCGTTTTGAGGTCATGCGTCTCTTGCGTCTCTGTGAATCATTGCATGGTTTTCTTCGATCCGCGATTATTCCTCGGGGGTAGCCCCATTTTGCTGATCCGGACTGAATCGCATCGCGCCCGCTGTGGGGCGACGCTGCTGCGGATTCTGGCGGTCGTGCCGGCCGCACAATCTCGCCGTTTGCGTCTCTGTCGGATCGAACTGGCCCTCGACTAAGCATACCGACGCAATGTCCCGGATGAGGGGCGGTCGCCATCCACCGAGAAGCTCCGAAACTCGATACCGAGCTGCTTGAGCCGCTCTACGCCGGGAACCTCTCGCGCCGGGCGCACGAGCCCGAGGATGGAGTCGGATCGGAAGGGCAGGGGGACATGCACCGCCTCAGCTGCCTTGAGGGCGCCACTGACAAGCTGCCAGGGCACGGCGACGGCACGCAGTGTTCTGCCTTGCGATGCGGCGATCTCGTTCATGAGCCGTCGGAACGGCACCGGTTCGGGGTTGGCCAGCCCTACCGGTTCCGGCAGGGGCATGTCCGACTCGGCAATACGCACCATAGCGGCTGCCATGTCCGCCTCATGCACCATGAACTGATGGGATTGCGCCCCGATGAGAGGTGTAACCGGCAGCGTGGTGAGCTTGCGGAGCGCGCCTGCCATCCCGCCCCAACCGGGGCCGTACACTAGGCCGAGCCGGGTGGAGACAGCTCCCAGACTGCCCGCCGTGCGCTCGCAGGCCAGTTTCGCCTGACCGTACAACTGTTGGGTTCCCTTATAGGCGGACATCGAGGAGATAAAAATAACCCGGCGAACCCCTGCGGCGGCGACATTGCGGAGGAGGTGCTGCGAGCCTGACACATTGGTGCCCCACACATCGCCGGCGCTGACGAGGGTCAGGTCCCATGCACCGTGGATGAGCACATCCAGGTCGCTGAATGCGGCCCCTGACGGCGGGCGCTTGATCTCATATGGGCGCCACTCGGCGACGCTGGCGGCAGATTCGGAGGCCACCCGGTTCGGACGGGCGAAGGCGATGACCTTATGCCCTTGTTCGGCGAAGGCGGCGCGCAGGATGGTCCCGACATATCCGTTCGCTCCGGTGATACCGACCCGCATCGAACGCTCAAGCCGTCAGCTGCATCGCTTCGCGGGCGATGCGATGCGAATTGGCCATCACCGTCAGCGTAAAGGTGGTAGCCGGAACATTTGGGAAAACCGACCCGTCGATGAGATGGATCCGGTCCCAGCGCGCCAGCCGCCCAAGGCGGTCTGTCGTCGCACTCCCGGAATCCGGCTCATTGGCGTGAGGAAAGCTGCCGCCAAAGTGGTAGCTTTTGGCTCCGCCCGACCACAGCATCCGCGGCGTGACTGGCCACAAGTCAAGGTAAGGTGCCGCCCTGCGGATCCGGCTTATCACGTCAGGCAGCATTGGAGGCACGCATTTGCCCCTGACCTTGGCCTCGCTGAAGCCCTCCGAAGTGAGAGTGATCTGGGGGAGCTCGTCAGGAGCTGCTGCGGACAGCTGGGCGCTCACTCGGATCTTGGGTGACGCCCAGGACGGCAAGTAGCCCAGGCCTACCGTCAACCGGCTGAGCAGCCGATCGGTCGCGAAGGCGGCGGCGCGGTGTTTGAGGAAACCGGGAAGCGCATCGTAATATGCCTGATTGAACGGATAGAAGTGAATCTGTGAAACATCCAAGCCTTCGTCGTCCCGGGCGATGACCATGGTGAACTGGTTGAGTGTGAACTCGCGCCTTGCACGTGGGTCGGGAGTTGGCTTCATGGAAATCATTGGAAGAACGAACTGAGCAGATTCCGAAAGATGCACCGGCTGGTTCGATCCGAGCGAGCCCAGCATCAGCCTTGTGGTCCCGATTGCTCCGCAGCCCACGAAGACCCGGTCGGCCGTGAATCGCTGGATCCGGCCGCTCGACAGCTCCCGTGCGTGCACGACGGCCGTGTCGCCCTCCTGTTCGACTCGCACCGCGAGCAACCCGCTGCGGTAGTCGATCCTCCCGTTGCGCCGGAAGCGATCGAAGCTGTGCGAGGCCGAGAAGATCAGCGACCGTGGGCACCCGGTCATGCACAGGCTGCAGGGCTGGCATTGAGGGGCAGCGAAGGCGAGCCGGGCGCGGCCTATCGTTATTCCGGTGGAGCGCACTCGCTCGCGGTGCCGGTCGTAGTTGGCCAGGACCATTTGTGTCCGCGGCGCCAGCGGCGGAAGCGCGTCCGGGGATCCGATGAGGGGAAACCACTCCTCGAGATCGTCGGACTCTCCCGCGAAAGGTATGTGACCCAGAATCGTCCGATAGTGCTCTTCCATATCCGAGAAGCCGAACGGCCATCCCTTGAACGTGGCGGCGCTGAAGGGCATGATCTGGGCCCCCCAGACATTGCTGAACCCCCCGTAGGCGCTCGATATGACCGCCGGGTTCACTCTGCTCACGGAATGGACGCCGTCGAGCTGGCCCTTGTTGGCAAACGGGAAATCGGATCCGTAGCTTCTCTTTTCAGGCAGCGAGTCGGACTGGACCGGCTTGGGCTGCTGGCTGATCCGGCGGACATCCTCTTCATCCCAGTCGTCGACACGCAGCCTAGACAGCCTGGCTATGACCTCCTGGGTCTCCGCGTTCAGCACGGTGCCCGGGTCGAACACGGTTATCTTCTCGTCCGGTTTTTCGGACAGCGCCAACACGGCGGCGGCTGCAGCCGGACCCGACCCGATGATTAGCGAAGACGG
Organism: Mesorhizobium sp. M2A.F.Ca.ET.039.01.1.1; assembly: GCF_003998035.1. Taxonomy (NCBI): domain Bacteria; kingdom Pseudomonadati; phylum Pseudomonadota; class Alphaproteobacteria; order Hyphomicrobiales; family Phyllobacteriaceae; genus Mesorhizobium; species Mesorhizobium sp. M2A.F.Ca.ET.039.01.1.1. The sequence continues at coordinate 6,007 of NZ_RZRY01000006.1, forward strand.
CATCTACTTCCCACGCCTAACGCCTTGCGCGGCTGCGTCCAGGATCTGCTTGTTTGCCTGTTGGCGCAGCTGGCGCCGGCGGCGCAGCAGCGCGATCCGGCCGGTGACATGGCCTGCCGCGGCAAGGCCCACGCCAACGATTATTGCCGCGCACCGCGCCAGCCCGTGGGCGTCGCCCTTGGCCGCCTGCAAAATCTCGCGCGGCACGCCCCTGGTCAGCGCGTGCCAGACGAAGCGGGTCTCGGCACCCAGTGTGGCGGCTTCGCCCATCTGGGCAAAGGCCTCGACTTTCCCCTTGTTGACGAAGAAGCAGCGGCGCCAGAAGTACTTCCAGGTCGGCCGTGAGGCGGGCACAAAGTGGCGGACGGTCGCCGCCGGTTCATAGATGACCGCCTCGCTGCCCTTGATGTGCGCCACGCGGTGGCACATGTCCATGTCGTCGTGATGGTCGGAATGGAATCCTCCTACCTGCTCGAGGAGGGTCCGCCGCACCGACATGTTGGCTCCGATGAGGTGAGCCAAAGGGCCTCGGCTGGTCGGAAGGCCATCGTAAGCACATCCGAACACCCAGTCGAACTGTAGAGGGAACCAGTCCGGGCGGCCAACCTCGAACACCGGAATGGGACGCCCGCCGACGGCGCCGATGCGCTCGTCCTGGTACGGGGCGGTGAGAACCTCGAGCCAGTCCTTGTCGGCCGCCGCATCGTCATCCAGGAACGCCAGGATCTCTCCGGCAGCCGTCTCGGCTGCCGTGTTTCGGGCCGACCCGAGATGCCCATCCCATTTGTTCTGGATCACTCGTATTGGGGGGGTGGATGCAGCGAAGTCAGCCCATTGGGCGGCACAACGGCGGAATAGGGGCTGGTCGACGCATACGATGATCTCGCAGGGCTGCAATGTCTGCTCCTGAGCCGAGGCCACCGACCTCAGCAGCAGTGCCCATCTGTCCGCAGTGTAGGCACAGATAATTACTGAGATCGTAGGGGGGCGGCGTTCGCTGCTGACGCCATCCTCGGACTGCCCGGTTTTCGACCGCGGCTGACCGGTTTTGGCAACGTCATTAACGCCGCGGGCGAGATCGATACTTGGGTTCCGGACGTGGCCCTCCTGGCCAACGCCAGTCGACGGATAGGATTGCGCAAGCTTCAGAATACGCATCTAGGAATTCTCCCGACTTGAGCTGCCCGTGTCTGTCCAAACTCTTCGATAAGGGTGCGATGGTCCAGGTTTTAAACGCCAGGCTTCCGCGCACCGGATTCGGCCTGCCCGGAGGGCGGTTCTCACCACGGAAGATCACCAGGGCTCGCGGGCGCGGCGGGCCTGGCGGCGCACCGCCCTGACGGCCGCGTTCAAATCGTCCCAGCGATCGAGTGTGGAGGCGCAGATCACAATGCAAGCTTCAGTCATGGCAGCTAGTGAGTGGCTTCTGAGGCCGAGCTGGCATCGCGTGTCTGCGTCGCCCGAGCCGTGGCGGCTTTGAGGATGTTCCAGAGCGCACCACCGTCACGGTGGATATCGAACTGGTGTATTCGTCGACAGGATAGCGTCCGCTGTCCTGCAGCGAGGAAATCAACCTTCTGCATGCCGTAGGCGCCGTCATTGATAGCCATCCTGTTTTGACTCGGATCCCAGTACAGCGGATACGTACCGTTGACTGCGAGATTGCTGGTTTCGCCTTCAAGCCGCCAATTCCAGATCGTTGGGGACGCTTCCGTCGAGCGACCCGATCACAGGTTTATGGAAGACGCGGACCACATTGGCGCCCATCGCCACCGCGTCGTCGAGAACGCGAGTGACCTCATAGTGCGAACCGTAGGTCAGATAGTGGTTGTTTACGCCGGTCACGAAGAACAGGCGGCCGTTCAGCGTGAAGTTCGTTCCGGAAGTCTTGATGAAGGATGTTGCCGACGGATCGTTCGGGGTGCTCGCGAGTGCCGGAACGGATATGAACGCGAGCAAGAGCGCAAACCACCACGCGTTACGCAGTCCATATCTTGTCCGTTGCCAGTCGACATTCATTCCTCCACGTGACTCCTGCCGGAGGCACAGCGCAAGCGCCCCGAAGGACTACCCCTTCTGACCTCGCACAGGCGAGCGTCGATCGGGCATAGTAGTGCCTGGCCGCTTCCAGCCGCTCGAGTGGGGACCCGTGCTGTCAGCCATCTCCCAAATCAGATATTCGGTGAGCCTCCGGAATGCACTGGGCGGAAACCATCCTCGCGCTGCGGGGCGCGCTGCTGCTTTGTCATCGTGGAGTTGTGAGCTGGCGTCCTTTTGAAATCGGTTGCGAGAACAACAATGCGCATCTGCCTCAATCTCGATCCGTCCCGGCTACTGCGATGGCACCTCTGGCTGGCAGAAGCGCTTACTGAAGTGCCCGGCAACGATGTCTCTTGCGCATTCTCGGCCGGTTGCCGCCCGCTGCCGTTGATCTTCCGGCTGCTGCTCGAACTCGAACGACTGCTCTATGGCTACCGCGCCAACGGTGTCACCGACTCCGTAGAGGCGGAGCTGCGATCCCTGCCGCCACCCCCGGCCGACCAAGTGGATGTGGTGATCAACTTGAGCGGCGAGGAGCCGCTCCCGTCGGGACGGCGCGTGCTCACTCCGCTCTTCAACGGGCTACCGGGCGAGATTGGAGTCATGACGGCCTTGGCGAATGATCAGGACCTTCTCGTCGAACTGCACGACACGGCGCGCCCGTCGCAGCCGTGGATGGCACGTCCGGCCAGTGTGGACCGTAAAGTATTCACGGCGGGCCTCGACAGCGTTCTCTCCTGCGCTGTGGCGCTGATCCTAAAAGCCTTGCGCGGGGAAACCAGTTCAGCTTCGTCCGGTGTCCCCGGTCCACCGACGGCGGCGCCTTCCCTTGGCGCGGTTTCGGCCATTGCATGGGAGACCGCAACGGCGGTATCGAAGGCAATCGAGTTCTTGGACAGATTGTCGAGAGGCGGCAGGTCATGGGGGATTGGCTGGCGCTTCGACCAGGTAGCGAGCCTGCTCGATAAAGGCCAAGCAGCTTTCAGCGTGCTTACCGGGGACACCGGCAGCTTCCTTGCCGACCCGTTCCCGTTCCGGCATCAGGGGCAAGATTTCATCTTCGTCGAACAGTACCTCTACTCAAAGAACCGGGGGTGCATTGCGGTCGTGACAGCGGACCGGAGCGGGGCCGCCGGCGCACCTCAGATCGTCCTGGAGGAGCCGCACCACCTCTCGTACCCGTTCGTGTTCGAGCAGGACGGGCAGGTCTGGATGATCCCCGAATCGGGTGCGGCAAGGAATGTCAGTCTCTACAGGGCGGTCGAATTCCCGTACCGGTGGAAGCGGGAGGCCTGCCTCCTGGAAGGCATTGAGGGGTACGACACCACGCCGCTGCGCCATGAGGGCGGCTTTTGGTTTTTCGTCAGCCCAAGGCTGTGGAGGTCCACGTCCTGGGATGTTCTTAGCCTCTACCATGCCGCGAGCCTGACGAAACCTTGGACGCCCCATGCCGCAAACCCCATTCTGCTCGATGCTGCGCTCAGCCGCCCCGCAGGCGCCGTTATCCGACACGGCGGACGCATGCTACGCCCAGTCCAGAACTGCGCTCGCAGCTACGGCGGCGCGGTGACGTTCTGCCGGATCGATGCGCTCGGCGAGTCGGAGTTTGCCCAGACCCCGATTGGTGGCATTTCGTCCGGAGCGTTCGGGTGTCACACCTATAACCGCCGGTCTGGCCTGGAGGTGATCGACCTATTCGGTCATGTCCGTGGCTTGCGCCAGGTCACAACTTCGTATCGGCTGTTTGCGCCCGATGTGCCGCCCTCAGCGTCGCATGGGCGGCCCCTTTCTCGTCCAGAACAGTTAGCGTGGCCAGGCGGTCGGGCCCTCGACCCTTCTGGCGCGCAAGATTAAGGGGTAGCTCGGGAAATTACGGCCGGATGAAGAAGCGAGCCCACATGCGGGGCCCCGCGGCTTCTGGCCAGTGGCAATGTCGACGTTTCGCGCGAGGTTCATCGCGCCGGCGATCTTCGCTGCCTTCTACCCTGCTTGCTCCGAGAGCCTGTCGTCCGGGGATTTGGATCCCAGCCGCAGCTCGATGATTGTCCTCGCGGGCGTGAACGCATCGCGCTGCTGGCGGCTCCTCAGGTCTACCGGCGGCAGCGCTGCTGCCGCAGCCGCTGAAGGTGATCGTGCCACTGCCGTGCCATCTGTCATGGCGGTTGGCGCGAACTAACCTGAAGGGATAACCACAAAGAGCTAATCACCTTTGGTGCCTTCTAACCATCTATTGAAGCTTCCATTGCGGCGTCGCATCAGCAATCCTTGCTTAACTCAGGCCAAGGAAGGTTCAATCATTTCAATCTCTCAGTCTTGTTTCATCTCATCTTTCGTCACGTCCGGGAGTCTCCATATGATCAACATAGCTGAACCCGGGGATATGGCCGCCATTCTGGGGCAGGTTCTTTCCGGGACCTATCATTCCTCTCATCATCGCGCCGGACGCCTATCGGCAGTCTTGGTGCGTTTCCAACCCGCCCCTTGGGTCCCATCGCTCGATCGTGCAGCGCTACCATGAATGCCGGTCTCTCCAGTGCTAGTGTTCTCGCCCCTGTCAGTGCCGTGTCGCCGCCTGACCCAATCAAGTTCGGGCTGCGGCAATCGTTGGCCCTACCCCGAGTCAGCTTCATCGTGCCGACGCTCAACGAAGCCGAGAACCTCCCTTGGCTTCTGCCGCGCATCCCCAACTGGGCGCACGAGATCATCATCGTGGATGGCCGTTCGACCGACGACACGGTCGCGGTCGCGCGCCGCCTACGCGGGGACGTAAAGGTTGTCTTGGAGCCCCGCCGGGGCAAGGGTGCCGCACTGCAAGCGGGATTCCGGGCCGCCACAGGCGACATCATCGTCATGCTGGACGCTGATGGCTCCATGGTCCCTGAGGAGGCGATCGTCTTTGTCAGCGCGCTGATGGCCGGCGCGGATCTCGTCAAAGGTTCACGCTTTATCCAGGGCGCCGGCACCGACGACATGTCGCTTTTCCGGATGGTCGGCAACAGAGGGCTGACCCTATTCGTGCGACTCCTCTATGGCGGTTGGTTCTCCGACCTATGTTACGGATACATTGCCTTCTGGACCAGGCATGTCAGCACGCTCAATTGCGACTGCGATGGGTTCGAGATCGAGACCCTCATCAACGTGCGGGCCTTGAAGAACCACCTCAATATCGTCGAGGTGCCGAGTTTCGAAGCTTCGCGCATCAGTGGTGTGAGCCATCTGCGTGCCATCCCGGACGGTTGGCGCGTCCTCAAGACCATCTTGCGTGAGTGGGTGTACCAACAACACGGGCGGGGCGCGACAGCCTTTGATGACGGCGGGTAGGCCTGATGCGAATCCTGATGGTTGCCGCTCGCTGTTACCCCTTCATGGGCGGCATTGAAACTCACATCCAGGAAGTCGGACCCCGCTTGGTGGCGCGTGGCCATGCGGTCGACGTGCTCACTACCGATCCCTCAGGGGAGTTGCCGGTTGAGGAGGAGGTGGGCGGCATGCGTGTGCGGCGTGTCCCAGCCTGGCCAAGGGAACTGGACCTCTATGTGGCACCCGGCATTTATACCGCGATCCGGCGCGGGGCTTGGGATCTGATCCACTTCCAGGGTTACAGCACTTTCGTGGTGCCGATCGGACTGCTCGCAGCTGTGCGCGGGCAACTGCCGTTCGTCCTGACCTTCCACAGCGGCGGGCATTCCTCCCGGCTTCGCAACGCCATTCGCAGCACCCAGCATATGCTGCTCCAGCCGATGGTAGCCCGGGCCGAGCGGCTGATCGGCGTCTCCGAATTCGAAGCCGATTTCTTCAGCAGGAGGATGGGCGTGCCGCGGGAGCGGTTTGCCGTTATCCCGAATGGCGCCTCGATGCCGGCTCCGAGCCCCGGCGTCAAGGTCGATCCTCACCTGATCGTCTCGGGCGGTAGGCTGGAGCGCTACAAGGGCCATCACCGGGCGATCGCGGCCTTGCCCGCCCTGATCCGCCGGGTACCGGACGTGCGACTGCACATCGTCGGTACTGGCCCGTACGAGGGAGAATTGCGGCGCCTAGCCGCGACGCTCGGCCTTGAGAGGCGGGTCACAATTGCTGGTATCCGCGCCTCAGAGCGGCAGAAAATGGCAGATCTATTGGCGAGTGCCGCGCTGTTCGTGCTGTTCAGCGAATACGAAGCCCATCCGGTCGCCGTGATGGAAGCCCTGTCGCTGCGCCGTCCGGTCCTCGTCAGCGACACGTCCGGTCTGCGGGAGCTGGCTGCCAATGGTCTGTGTCGGGCGATTTCGTGCAACGCCGATGCGGGAGAGCTGGCCGCCGCCATGGCCGAGGAACTGGAGGCCCATCGGGAGGTCCCGGATTTGGCGCTGCCCGACTGGGATGCCTGCGCGCAAGCACTGAGTGACGTCTATTGTAACGTCCTGGGCAGCCGATCCGCGGTCCGCTCAGCCTCCGGCGGCGTGACATCCTGGCCTCCCGCGACGAGGGTATGATGCTGATGACGCAGGCTCATTTCACCGCGAGAACCAGGATCAAACCACTCCAGGCCGGGATACGGCTCTTATCGGCCGTTATCGGTCCGGATCTTCACGGCGGCAGCGCCGATGCCCCGCCGCAACGGGCCAAATACGGTTGGATCGCGATACTGTGCCTGACCGTCGCAACGGCTCTGCTCCTGGTCGTGGCCGGGCACGCAACCGGGCGCCGGGGCTATGACGTGCCGCCCGCGCTCTTCTGGTCCGGTATGGTCCTACTGATCGTTCCGACCAGCCTCCGCATCGCCTGGCCAACGACAGCCCGAGGTGAGCGCCTGTTCCTCCTGTTCCTGCTTGTCGAAGCTCTGTTCTATTGCAAGAAGGTCTATTCCCCGACGAGCTTCAGCGGTTATGACGAGTTCTTGCACTGGATCGCAGCCGACGATCTCATCACGGCCCGCCGGCTGTTCCTGCCCAACCCGCTTTTCCCGATCGGGCCAACGTATCCCGCCCTGGAAATCTTGACGACGGCGATCGTCGATCTGACGGGACTGCCCTTGTTAGTGGCGGGAACGCTCTTATTGGCCATCCTCAAGGGCACGTTCATCGGTGCCCTGTTTCTGTTCCTCGAAAGCATCGTCGGATCGCCGCGTATCGCAGCTATCGCCTGTCTGGCCTACATGGGCTGCTCAACCTTCTTCCTGTTCGACTCAAGTTTCTCCTACCAGAGCCTCGGCATCGTGCTGTGTGTGCTGGCTTTCGCGGTCGAAGCGGCGTCCAAGGATCTTGTCGGGCGACCGAGGCTGAAGTCGCTCGGGCTGATAGCCTTGCTGTTGGCAAGCCTCGCGGTCACACATCACGTCTCGGCCGCCTTCGCCGCCATCTATTTCGGAGCGTTGGCGGGTCTCGAAGCTTTGCGCCGTCACGATCCCATGCGGATTGAGACCAGGATCGGCGTGGGTTTCACGGCGATCTTGGCCATAGCCCTGCCGTTCCTGTGGATGCAGTTCCGTGGCATCCCACTCGCAGGCTATCTCGGCCCGGTGATCGGGGCCGGCTTCCACTCATTGATTGGCATGATCCTTGGCACCGCCACCCCGGCGACGGAGCATCTTCAAGCGCCGGCCAAGGCCCTCTACCTGCAACTGACCACCTTGCTGGCGCTCCTGCTGCTGGCACTCGGACTGGCAACAGGATTCTTTCGGTCACTTGCCATCGCAGCGCTCGGTGGTGCGCGGCCGCCGGGTTGGCTTCCGATCCGGGACATTCTCAAATGCCGCTGGCGTGACAGCCGCGTCCTGCTCCTCACCTTGCTGGCCTTCGGGCTCCCGGTCTCCGTGGCCTTCCGACTGACCAGCGCCGGATGGGAAATCGGCAACCGCATGGGAACGTTCGTGTTCATCGGCGTTGGGCTGGTCGTCGCAGTGAGCATCGTCCACTTCTGGCAGGGCCGCGCGCCGCACGGGTGGCGCCGCATCGCGCCGACCCTCGCTCTGGCGGTCATCGTCCTGGGCGGCGTCGCGAGCGCCTCGATTAATCCGATCGATGGGCGCTATAGGGTGGCGGCCGATCAGGAATCAATCGAGCCCATGGGGATCGAAACGGCACGCTGGGCCAAGCAATGGCTCGGCGCGGGCAACCGCTTCATCTCCGACCGCATCAACAGCATTCTGCTTGCGAGCTACGGCCGGCAGGACGTCAGGGTCAAGATCAGAGAAGGCATCGATTCCGCGAGCATATTCGAGGTCGACACATTGGGGCCAGGGGAGTTCTGGGCCTTGGCGGGAAGCAACATCGATTTCCTGCTGGTTGACCGGCGCCTGAGCACGGCTCCACCAGTGCTCGGCTTTTACTTTCAGCCGTGGCAACGGCGGCAGGGAACGCCGATCTCGGGTGCAGCGCTCCTCAAGTTCAATGACGTCAAGGGCGTCACCCGCGTCTATGACAATGGCTGGATCGTCATCTACGACGTGAGGGAATTGCATGAGAACCATTAGCAAGCGGGGCCTTCTGGCCGCCTGCCTGTGGGCGGGGGCCGCGGTGGCGGCCGTTGCTTTCAGCGACAGCGCGCTCCTCCGGGTTGCCCTCGGCGCACCCGTGGTGTTCCTCGTCCCAGGCCATACGGTGTTGCGGGCCATTGGCGTCAGCACGACCTCCGCGTTGCAACACATCGTCTACGCGGTCGGAGCAAGCCTCGCCGTCGGCATCGCCGGGGGCTTTGCACTGAACGCCGCAGGCTCCCTCACGCCGCTCGGCTGGGCGCTGTGGTTTTGGACCGTGACGGCCGCCGCGGCGCTGGTGGCCGCCGTCCGCCGCGACACTCCCGATCTGCCAGCTTGGCCGGCTCTGGCGCGGGTCCGGGTTTGGCAGGGGGCCGTGCTCATGCTAGCGGTGCTTGTGGCGACCGGGGCCTATGCGTTTGCCGTCAGAGACGAAGCGGTCCACCGGGAATTCAAATATACCGAGTTCTGGTTGTTGCCATCAGCCAGTGGCGAGCACGGCCGGATCACGGTCGGCATCAGGAGCGCCGAGACCCAAACTCAGCGGTTCGACGTGGAAATCACCCTTGATGGGCAACCGTTCGCCGTTTTCCGATCGGTCCCCGTCGCGCCGGGCGCCACCTGGGCGCAAGAAATCCCGGTGCCCGTCGTAGCAATCCGCCAGAGGGCCGAAGCAAGGCTCTATCGACCGCAAGACAACCGGCTGTATCGCAGCGTTTCGACGCTGGTGCCGCGCTTCTGAAATGAAGGCTCGACCATGCGCATCCTGCTGCTATCGCAGTTCTATCCTCCGGTAATCGGGGGAGAGGAGCGTCACGTCCGCAATCTGGGCGCGGCGCTGGCGCGGCGAGGCCATCATGTCAGCGTCGGGACATTGTGGCATCCCGGATCGCCCGAAACCGAGCTGGACGGCGCGGTCCGCGTGCATCGCCTGCGCGGCACGCTCCAGCGTCTGTCGGGCCTTCACGCCGATCCCGAGCGCCGCCATGCGCCGCCCTTCCCGGATCCCGAACTGATGCTCGCCCTGAAGCGGCTGGTAGCCCAGGAGGAGCCGGACATCGTTCACGCCCACAACTGGATTTACGCGTCCTTCCTGCCGCTCAAAGGTCTGAGTGGGGCACGCCTCGTGGTTACGTTCCATGATTACGGCCTTGTCTGCGCGAAGAAGAACTTCATGCACTTGGGCGCCCAGCTCTGCAGTGGCCCCGCGGCGGCCAAGTGCCTGCCTTGCGCCACTGGGCATTACGGGGCGGTGAAGGCAGCTGTGACCACCTTGGGCAATTGGGCGTCGAGCTTCGCCGCTCGGCGCGTGGTGGACCGCTTTATCGCGGTGAGCCACGCGGTGGCCCGTCACAACGGACTCACCCAAGGCCACGCCCCTTACGACGTTATCCCCAACTTCGTGCCCGACGATGTCGGAGTGCTTGGCCCAGAAGACGCCTGCCTGCGGGAGCTCCCCGGGGATGGATTCATCCTGTTCGTCGGTGACTTGACGCGCCTCAAGGGCATTGACGTTCTCCTGCAAGCCTATGCCAGCCTGGAGCGGGCGCCACAACTGGTCCTGATCGGGCGCCGGGTCCCCGATACGCCAACCAAATTTCCGCCGAACGTTCAAGTCTTCAGCATGTGGCCGCATTCTGCCATCATGCATGCATGGCGGCGCTCACTGTTCGGCGTGCTGCCGTCGGTGGGGCCAGAAGCCTGCGCGACAGTGATCATGGAAGCGATGGCGTCCGGAAAGGCAGTTGTTGCAACCGACATCGGCGGCATGCCGGATATCGTCGATCATGGCGAAACAGGCCTTCTCGTGCCGAGCGGCGACGCGCACGCCCTCGCCAGCGCAATGCAGAGACTTCTCGAGGACCGCGCCTTGCTCGCCCGGCTGGAGGCGACAGGCCTCGCCAGGATCGAGCGCCTCAAGGCCGGAGCGGTCGTGACCCGGATCGAGCAGGTGTATCGGGACGTCCTTCGCCCAGCCCCTGGAAGGTCCGTGGTGCCGGCACAGCAAAGTTCGGGATAGTAATGATGTCGGTAGACCACTCCTGGACGGCATTTGCTCGCGTGCGCCGAGAGCTTCGAAAGAGCGCCGCGTTCGTGATGAATTCCGGCGCCATGGCAACCGGAACGGTTGCGGCGGCCGGTCTCGGGTTCGTCTATTGGTGGCTCGCGGCGCGGCTGTTTCCGCCGGAGGTGATCGGCAACACCTCTGCCTTGCTGTCCGTGATGGGACTTATCGGCACGCTGGGGGAGGCGGGACTCGGGACTATGCTGGTGGGTGAGATCGTCCGGAATCCCGGCAGGGAGCGCGGCCTGGTGGCCGCAGCACTGTGCTTCGGGGTGGCGCTGGGGGTCGGGCTGGCCTTGTTGTTCGTCTTCGGGCATGCGTATTTCGGCAGCTCTACCGAGCTGATCGGCGGCTGGTTCGTGGGAGTTGCATTCGTCCTCGGCTGCGGTCTGACCGTTCTCGCCATCTTGGCCGACCAGGCGTTCCTGGGCACCCTGCGCGCCACCGGCAGGATGATCCGGCAAGTGCTGTTCTGCACGTTGAAGCTGATGCTGATCGCCACCGCCGCGGTTGGCGGCTACACCTCCCATACCGCGCTTATTCTGAGCTGGGTGGCCGGTCTTCTGGCGTCCATCATCGGCGTGGACCTGTTGACCCGGGGCGGTGCGCGTCGTCTCGTTGGGCCTCCCGATTTCCAGCTGCTCCGTACGCTGCGGGGCAAGGTCTTCGACCACTACGTGCTCGACGTGGCCTTGCAGGCTCCCGGCATCATCATGCCCTACGTTGTCCTGGTTCTCCTGTCTCCGGCCATCAATGCCGCTTTCGTATCCCTATGGATGCTGGTCACCATCGCCTCATTGATTCCCGCGGCCATGGCCACGGTCCTGTTCCCCGTGGTGAGAGCGAGCCCGAAACAATCCAGACACGATATCCTTGTATCGGTTATGGCGTCATTGCTCTTTTCGCTGGTCTGCGCCGTTTTCATCTTCACCTATTCGCAGAAGATCCTTGCGGTCTTCAATCCGGCCTATGCTGAGATCGCCGGTTCGAGCCTGCGCTTCCTTGGCTTCAGCCTGCTGGGAACAACGCTTAAATTTCATGCCTGCACGCTGGCGCGGTTGGGCGACAGGATGCGCAAGGCATCTCGCTGGTTCGCGCTTGGCGGATTGCTGGAGCTGGGCTTGGTGATAGCTGGAGCGAGGCTTGGTGGACTTGAAGGCCTGGTCCTGGGCTGGACGCTCGCCACCAGCATCGAGGGCGTGTGCGCGGCCCTGACTTTGACCTTCGCAATAAAATCTGATTCTGCCGCCGGCGTCGTGAACGAAGAATCGCCCCCGTCGCCGCTCCTGACTTGAAAGACGGATCGCCTTGTGCGGATCCGCTTGTGATGCTCGAACGCGCAAGCCTGAGCGACGTGGTCGAAGCTTCAATTGCCCAAAGTGGTGTGATGACGTCGCCGGCGCGAAGGGCTGCGGTCCGCAAGCCGCTCGATGTGATGCTGGATAGCGTCAAATCGGTGACGGGCCGTGCTTGAGGATTTCTATGACACGCTGAATGACCAGCGGAGGGCGCAATTCGAGGCGATCCTGCGCGAGCATGTGAGCGAGCAAGCGCGACCGGGAAACCAACATCCAGCGCTAGCTACCAAGGCACTGCCAAGGCCGCTATGGAAGTCGCGATGAAATTCTAGGACGCTGATGCGCGATTCCTCCGTCACTCAGAAGTACGACGAAGAAGCCGGTTTCCGAAAAAGGCTAACGAACGGCGTTCAGTTCAAGGAGCTGTGCGAAGCGCTGTTCGCCGGCCTGTCAGGAAGAAACAGCACATCGGCAGATTCGGTTCCGGTTGTTCTGGCCTCAATCTCGGCTTGGCTTGCCTTTCGACGCCCGGTCCGGGACAGCAAGTATCCCTCGTATCCGTTATCCGACAAGAGGCGCAGGACTGCCAAAACGGACGCCCCGAACTTGTTCAATCCCTGGTCGGAAAGTTCGACGAACAGGGCCGGCCGGGCGAACCTCAGGATCTCCATCATGCCCTGAAGCGTCAGCAGTTCGGCGCCCTGCACATCGATTTTCACGAGCGCCGGGCGCCGGGCTCCTTTGTCCGCGAGCAGCCCGTCAAGCGTGACGGCGGTGACCGGCACGCCGGTGCCGTTCCGGGAAAGCTTGTGGTCGGACGGGTAAAGCGGGTTGATTTCGAGAAAGGTCGTGCCGGGCTCGGCGGCGGCGACCACCCTCAGCGCCTCAACGCGGCCAAGGAAACCTGCGTGCTCGAGCGCGGAAATCAGGCCGCTGTAATTCTGGTCCTCAGGCTCGATGGCGATCACCTTTCCGCCGTCGCCGACCCATTCAGCGAAGCGGAGCGTGAAGAAGCCGACATTGGCGCCGACATCGATGACCAGCGATCCGCCTGGCACGAATTCCCTGAGCTGATCGATCGGGCCTGCTTCAAAATACCTTTTGTAGAGGGGATAAAGCGCAAGATAGGCGCGGTGGAAGATCGCAAGACGCTGCAGGCCGAGCTTGGCGGTCAGCACATACAGCTTGATAGCCGAATCTCTGAGCAAGACTGCGAGCATTCAGGAACCATCCAGCAGATTTATTGCCAGTGGCTTGTCGAGGGGCCCGCTCGGAGGGGAGTCGCTCGGGCGACGGCACCGCAACGATCTTCGTTCAGTTGTGCAGACTTTATCACTCGATCAAGGTCTGATCGCGAGAACTAAAGAGGTACCACCCGAAGATCAGCATCGACACGCCGCCCCAAGGCCAATGGGCTGGATAATTCAACGGCGACCGATCGACGAAGGTCAAGCCTTGCCCGGGCCGCGGAGTACCTCACGACGGCGCCGAACGAGCCGATTCATCCCAAGGTCATGTCGAGTTCACACGGGATGAGGAGCGCGACGTTTGCCGTGCGACATGGAATGAGGCGAAGGCGTTGCGGCGGTCGGATAATGCGCGGCGAGGACAAAGAGGGTAAGGCAGCAGCGCTAAACCGACTGATACCTCTATAATCTCGTGCCCCTATGATCGCGTCGAGGCCCACCTGCCGCGCAATATAGTCGAGCTAACCTGTCATAGTTCACGATCGACTATCTGCTCCTCGTCGTTTCGCTTTAAGATTGGCCGTGCCATCGGTGAGCGGCGGCGACCATCGCAATTGCATCTTGGTCAAGCCCTCGTTACGAGTAGGGCAATATGAAAAGTATATCGAAGTACATTTCTTTCACAACGCTTATGATCGTCTCGTGCGACACGGGTGGTGGGGGCGGTGGGTCGTCGCTGCCGCCGCCAGCTGGGTACACTACCAGTCAGCTGATATTCGAGGACACCTTCACCGAGCACTCGCTCGACTCCACGAAGTGGATACCGGCGATCGCGGACCAGAACGGTATCTGGCAGCAGAGCGTGCCGTCGCCGTACTCCGCGATGAACGCTGGCGGGTTCGACGCCGAGTACTTCGACCCGGCCCAGATCAGCACTGGCCCATCAGGCTTGAAGATCGTTGCGACGAGAAGCAACCGGTTCGCCGGGTACACGTGGAAGTCGGGCGCTATCTGCACGCACGGCAAGTTCACGTTTGCCGGTGGCTACGCTCAGATACGCATGAAGCAACCGGACGTCAGCACTGGCGGATGGCCAGGCTTCTGGCATCTCGAGGGCGGGGCCGAGATCGACACGCAGGAGGGCGGGTTCCTCAGCGGCTCCGTGTCGGCCAACGCGGTGCTGGCAAACGCTTTGTTGGCTGCCACCAACGAGCAGCGGTTCTTCGATGCTGGTGTGGACCTGTCGGTCGGCTATCACGTCTGGGGCATGGAGTACATACCGGGGGTGTCAATCGAGTTCTATTTCGATGGTGTGCTCAAGCGAACCGTCACTACGAACGTGCCGACCGGTGCCATGACCCTGCTCATTAGTCTGAGTGTCGCCAACAGCAGCGCGTCTGGCTGGCACACGGCCTACGACAGTTCGACCCCGGCAACGCTCGAACTGGAGGTGACCGACGTTCAGGTCTACCACCTGAACATGGACCGACAGCATTGAGGAGTGACGACACGAAAGTGAGCGTATGTACCGCTCGACAGAACGGAGCAGGAACTAAGCTGCGAGCAGCGAGACGGCCAGCGCAACGGATGCAAGCCGTCGGTGGGCGCCGGATCGGCGACCACCGACGTGACGCAGTCCGCCCCTGCCGGGGCCTGCATCGACGGGCGCCCATGACAATGACCGCTTATGCTTTCCTTCAGCGCCGCCTGAGAGCGGGTGGGGAAAAACAGCCGAAAGACCCCATCAGCTACCCTACCCACCGTCCGAAGGGCCCTTAACGCAGCCCTCCTATAATCAACGCCAGAGAGCGATGTCCTCAGTGCCGCGCATTGGGCTCACGCCATCGAGGCGACTACCTCCAGCATCACCTCCGTCGCGCCGCCGGCGATGGATAAGACGCGGGCGTCACGCGCTATGCGCTCGATCGGACTCTCTCGCATAACGCCCATGGCGCCGTGGAACTGCACGCACGCATACAACACTTCGTTGACAAGTTCGCCGCAGACGGCCTTCAACATCGAGATCTCGCGCAGGCAATCATCGTCCGCCGCCATGCGCCAGGCGGTGGCATAGAGAAACTCACGGCTTGCCGCCACTTTCGCAGAGAGCATCGCAAGGCGTTGTCGGATCGCCTGCATGTCCCATAGGACGCCCCCGAATGCGCGGCGAGTTTTCACCCAGGAGAGGGTCATGTCGATCGCGGCCTCGGCCATCCCTATCGCCATACCTGCGAGAACAAGGCGCTCATTCTGGAAGTTGCGCATGATGGAGTAGAAGCCCTGTCCCTCCGTGCCGAGCACGTTCTCGGCAGGGATGCGGCAACCATCAAAGACGAGCTCCGCCGTATCGGAGGAACGCCAGCCGAGCTTGTCCAACTCGCGCGCGACACTGAAGCCTGGCGTCCCCTTCTCGACGAGGAACATAGTGATCCCGTGGCTTCCTGCCGAGGGATCAGTCTTGGCTGCGACACAGTAGAGATCCGCGTGGACGCCATTCGTGATGTAGAGCTTCGTGCCGTCGAGCACGTAGGAGTCGCCATCTCGCAGCGCGCGTGTGCGGATGGCCTTCACGTCCGAGCCCGCATCAGGCTCCGTGATGGCGACCGCGGTGATCACCTCGCCGCTGATTATGCCCGGCATCCAGCGCGCCCGCTGGGCTTTGGTGCCGTCATGAAAGACGTATAAGGAAGCCATGTCGGCATGGACCAGCATTGCATCGGCGACGCCGCCGTAGGTCGAGCGCCCGAGCTCCTCGGCGAAGACCGTTGATGCGACCGCGTCCATCTCGGCGCCACCATACTCGGCAGGGTAGCGGATGCCGAAGAAGCCGAGTTCGCCCATGCGGCGCAGGATCGGACGAGGAATGAATCCGTTCTCTTCCCAGGGATCCGCACAGGGCTTGATTTCCTCATCGACGAACCGGCGCACTTGGTCGCGCAAGAGCTCATATTCCGCCGCCACCCAAGGCAGTCCGGGTTCTCGTGCCGATACCCAAGCTTTGTCCATCATCTTCGTCCGCTCTGCATGCATCCAATGCAAAGGCACCGCCTGGATCGGTGCCGAAGGCCGGGGCATTCCGGCAAGCTAGAGTTCGATCTCCTCTCTCGGTCCCTCCGAGAGTGGGGAGCCTTTGGAATTTGCCACCCAACGCATTCCGTCGATCGCTTCCGCCAGTTCGGCGAGCGTCGGGCGCTCAAAGAGATTGCGAAGCTGCACGTCCACGCCGAAGATCTTGCGCATGCGCGCCACCGCCCGCATCACCAGGAGCGACTCCCCGCCCAAGTCAAAGAAGTTGTCGCGACGGCCGATTGCCTCGACCTTGAGGAGATCGCACCACAGCGCGGCCAGCGTCTTCTCGGTCTCCGTCAACGGGGCGGCGAATTCTTGCGCAGGCTGGAAGTTCTCCGCCGTCGGCTCGGGAAGCGACCAGCGGTCGATCTTGCCGTTGGACGTGAGCGGCATCCGTTCGAGGCAGACGTAGTGCGTCGGAATCATGGATCCCAGGAGTTCTTCGGCGAGGTGCGCGCGCAGCTCCGCGACGGTCAGGGGTTTCGACGAGACATAGTAAGCCACAAGTCGCGCGATGCCGTCTTCTGCCGCTGGCGGTTTGAGATCGCCCGTTTCGACCGTCCTTGGTGTCGTCGCCGGGTTGGCGATGGCGGTGACAGCGCATTCCTGAACGTGCGGATGCTTGAGAAGCCGGGCTTCGATCTCGCCCAGCTCGACACGTGCGCCACCGATCTTCACCTGATGATCGGCGCGGCCGAGAAAGTCCAGGCGCCCTTCCGAGTTCCAGCGGGCGAGATCCCCGGTCTTGTACAGCCGCAGTTTCGAAAACCCATCGCGAGGATCGGTGACCGTAAGGAAACGCTCGTCTGTCAGGTCAAGGCGATTGAAATAGCCCCTCGCGAGACCGTCGCCGGCAATGAACATCTCACCGATGGTGCCGGGGGCGGCCGGTCGATGTGCTTTGTCGAGGACGTAGATGCCCGCATTGGCGGCCGGAACGCCGATCGGCACCGATGCGGATTGATCCCGGTCGATGTCGAAACGGTGAATCATGCAGCCCACCGTGGCTTCGGTTGGTCCGTACTCGTTGTAGATCTCGATGGGATGGGGGATGGCGTTGGTGATATCGCGAGCCAATTCGGTTTTGAAGTCCTCGCCGCCCACGATGAACTTGCGCAGCCTTGTGGTCTCGAGATTGCGGTCGCGGATCATCGCGAGATGCGCCGGCGTCAGCTTCATGATATTGACGGCATTGTCGTCGATGACCTTGAGCACGACCATGCTCTGGACTCCGGGATCACCGCGATAGACCACGATGCGGCCGCCGGTGACGAGTGGCGTATAGAGCGTGGTAACGGTCAGGTCGAAGGCCAGGGATGAGAAAAGGGGCCATGCGTCACCTTCGCTGGAACCGTACACCCGAGCGGCCCACCAGATGTAGTTCACCAGGTTCCGGTGCTCGATCACAACGCCCTTGGGCGTGCCGGTCGAGCCGGAAGTGAAAATGATATAGGCGGCGCTGTCCGGAGTGGCAGCGGACGGCCGGGCCGAATCCGGCTGATTCAAAATCGGCCCGAAATCGGCGTCGAGCAGGAAAATGTCGGCAAGGTTCGGGGAAATGACGGATTGAAGGCGCGCCTGTGTGATCGCCACCGGCGCCCGCCCGTCGGTCCCGTTGGCAATGTCCTTCAGGATCGTTGCGAGACGCCCCTTCGGCGTCGCCGCATCCACCGGCACGTAGGCCGCGCCCGACTTCAGGACGCCCAAGATCGCGACGACGACCTCAATGGAATGCTCCATGAACACAACGACAATCCGACCTGGCCCAGCGCCGGTCGAGCTCAGATGCATGGCCATCTGGTTGGAGCGTTCGTCGAGCTGCCGGTACGTCAGCGTTGCGTCGCCGAAACGGATCGCTTCGGCGTTAGGACTGCGCCTCGCCTGGTCCCGGAAGAGATCGATGATCGTCCTGTCCGACGGGTAGGGTGCTGCCGTAGCGTTGTACTCGACAACCAGCGTCTTATGATCGGCATCTTTCAGCGGGGAGAGCGCTACGCCCTTCACCGCGATAGGCAGGACCTCGTTCATCAGATACGCTCCCCAGTGCAGAAATCAAAGATCAATCACGTCAATCGCCCAGCCCTTCGGGTTGCCTGGCGATAGAGTTCTGCGATGGCAGGCGCATCCGGCTCCTCCAGCATACGGCTATCGTTGCAGTCCTCGGGCCCGAAATAAAATTCGGCTTGGGGCATCACTCGAAGCCATTGGCGCGGTGCCGCACCCGATCGCATCCAAGCCTTGTTCGGAAGGAATATGAATACTCGACCCGAATACGGAGTGGGGATGTACCGCCGCAAAGCCGTGATCGCCGTGGATTTGAGTCGAGCTCTGCTCGCCAGCACCGGATCGGTCGTGACAGGCTCTTTGGGGGTCACGAGGGCGCCGACGTGCCCGCCAAGGTTCTGGAGACGCCTGCCGAAATACCGGAGACGAGCTCCGAAGGTCGGCAGCTTTGCTATCTCTCGCAGGAATGAATCGGCGGTGCGATTGGCAAAGAAATATAGTTGACGCGGCAATTCCTTAAAGATGATGGGGTGCAGAGGGCCAAATAGCGCCATGCACGGGACCTCCGCTCCGCGTTGACGCAGGATTTTCGCCAGCTCGAGAGCGGTTGCAGCGCCGGAGCAGTAACCGGCGATGATGTAGGGACCGGTGGGCTGATATGCGACGATCTGGCGGGCGAAATACTCGGCAATATCTTCGACGCGTTCCATCGGTTCGCTCTGCCCATCGAAGCCGGACGGTTGGAGTGCGTAGAACGGCTGATCGCCACCCAGGTGCTTCGACAGGTCCGAGAATGAGAAGGGCGCCCCGATATGCCCGGGCACGGCATAAATGGGCGTGCGTGTTCCGCGAGACTGCAGGGGAATGATTGCTGGCTGTTGCTGAGCTGCCGCCGTGGCCATGTTCAGAAACGCGATGATTTCGCCCTTCCGCTCACGCAACTGGTTGGAAGACTCGGCAGTCAGTGCGCCAGCCGGGGCGTTGCAGCGCAGCCGGTCACCCTCTACCCAAACCTTGATGTCCTTGACCGCGAGGTCTGCGAGAAACTCCGGGATCTGCATCACGTCCGCCAACATAGGGCCTCTCGAGTTGGTTGCCCTCCTCGCTTATCTGTGGTGCATCGTAAGTGAATGACGGCATCGCCGACATTTCGATTCCGGACTACCACTCAATTCCGGACTGCCACGGTCCCGATGTACCCGGGTTTCGGTACGAAGCTATGGAAAGTCCAGTCCTCTTCCTCCCAAGAAAGGGGCTGTCCTAAACCGCACCCAAGGGCCTTTGAGACAGCCTCCAGCCGGGTCCAGCGCCGGAGGAAGCCTTCCGGCCGGTCTTGCGGGCCAAGGGCGGTGTAAGACTGGTACTCGGAGGCGGAAAAGCAGAGCGCTGCGATCTCGTCCGCTTCGGGCACAGGGAGAACGGCCTCGATGTCCACCCCAACCTCCTCCCGGGTCGAGAGGGCGACGACCGCGACATCTCCGGATCGTGAGACGCTGAAGTGCAAATCGCGAGCAGGCATGCGTCGCGAGAGGTAGGGTTTGCCTAGGCTTCCATATTCTATCTCGAGGTCGGACGGCGAGATTCCCAGTTTGGAAGCGAGGACCCGGCGCAGCAGCCCACGGGTAGTTTCAAAGCGGCGGCGATCCCGCTCCAGTCTCAAACCATCGGCGCGCCGACGTTCCTCTTCGTTGAGGCAAACGCCTATCTCGCGGATGACGTTCTGCTCCGTGTCGAGCATGAATGCCAAGACCTCTAAACCATCTTTCTCGAAAATCGGCATTATGATCCCGGGTCTCAGCCCGACTTTATCCAAAGAGTATGAAGGGGGCGGTTCCGGCTCCACGGGAGCGCCAGAAAATTGGATGAACTCGAGCACGGGGCAGACAGAAGTCATACGTGGCTCCCGATCGCTGGGAACGCTCATGCGCATAAGAACGGCAGCGCCGTTCATGCGATTCCCGATGAAACAATCACGTAAGGGCGAAAGCAAGGAGCGGCGGGTGGGTATTTTGATGTATGGATGGGGGGCTATAAAGCCACCTAGAAATGCTGCTGCTGCGAGGGGCTGTCGGAGGCGAAACGGCCAAATTTATCTTGACACCAATCTTGGCAATGAACTCGCGCCCAGTGATCTCCCTGTTCTGACGAGTAGGCTGCTGGCCGAAGTTACTTGGATGCGGAATCGCGTCAGATCAAAGCAGTCTCCGCGCGTCGCTTGCGATGCCATCGTCAGTTAAGATCCAATTCGGATTACCTCTTCTGACTATCGATCGGTTATGGTCGCTACGTTGCGTTTTAGAATCTATGGCTCCAGCGGTAGGAGTCGAACCTACAAGCCTTGCGGCGTCGCATCAACAGTGCGGTGCGTCTACCAATTCCGCCACGCTGAAACATAGATTAGACAAATTCAACCTCTCCTTGCCTCCCTTGCCAAACAGCCGACCTGCCGCTTCAAGGTCCAAGAGCCGGCCTCAAAGACTCGATCAGAATGGCAGCTCCCTTTTTGGTCGACATCTCAAGCCGCGGCCTGTCTCACATGAGCAGCAATGGTCCCCAGCACCCCCTTGGCCCCGCGCAGCTTTGCCTCAATGCGGCGCTCTGGACTGTCTCTGCCTATCGCGATCCACCGCAAAGGCTGCTCCGCATTGGCCAGGTGTGACTTGTGCCCGGCGGAGCCTGCCAGAAAATCGTAGCCGCACTCCCCGCGTCCGATGCTATCCTCAATCGCCAGCACATGGCTGATAAGCCCGGGTTTGAGCCGGCCGTCGCGCTCAAACACAAAGCCGCTTTGATAGTTGAGAACACGCCCGTCATGGACGAAGTTGTACAAAACACCAATTGTCTGCTCCCCAACCAAAGTCCGTGAGATGCGGACGGTCCCCGTGGGAACTCCCCGCGCAATAAGGTCCTCGTGAAAGCGACGGAAGCTCGGGTTGGCAAAGGATCCCTTATGTCTCCACCGCGCCTGATGGAGCTCGGCGAGCAAATCAAACGCGACGAGCGCGTCAGCTGTCGCTTCCTGCGTCCGGAACTCAATGGGGCCGCGTTCCGCATATAACCGCATGGCACGGCTTACCGCTTGACGAGTATTTCGGCCCAACGTGGCGCGGTAATTTCCGCCTTTCTGGCGGACTTTGGTGAAATCGATCCATCGTGCCGTATCTACCGCTTTGACCTCGGCAAGGAACCCAGCTCGCCCCGCGGTGCGACAAGCGGCTGAGTCAAAGTCCTGATCAATTCCAGAGAGCACCAGCTGGTCGGAGTAGCGCAAGTGACGTGCCAAGGCCTCGAGGCATGCCGCTCTAACGGCATCGGCCAGGGATCGCTCCGCTAGAATATTGTTGTACTCGATGAACAGTCGATCGAAACGAACGTCTCCGGTTTCATTGAGCAGCCAACGCGCTCGCGCATGCGGCCCGAAACTCCACGTCCTCCGACGGCAAATAATCGCCAAGCCGACAATCTTGCCTGACGTCCGAGCGACTAAGACGTGTGGTTGCGCACCCGCCGGGAGATGCCGTAGCCACGTTCCGATCCACAACCAGGATAGATAGAATGAGTGGGTGGCTCGCGCTTCGAGCTCCTTCCAATCGGTCTCAAGTTTCTCGATGTTCTGCAAGGTCTCCACACTAACGTCGATCACCGTATCCTGAGGCATGGCATGCTCGTCTGAAGCCACACGATAGCGCTTCGCATTGAAATCTGAGATGTAGCGATTGATAACTGAGAGACGTAGCGAGATCCTGACATGCTCCCCTCTTTCAAATACTTTTCCGACCGAGTAGCTTCCATTGCGCTATTGCGTTGAATCAAGGCAAAATAACAGGCAAATGAGGCTCCTCGAAAGAGGCAGCTTCAGTCTTCAGCACGATGCCGTCAGTACTTTGCCAACGCTATAGCTCGGGCTGCCGTTGGGAATTGCCACCCCGACGGCAAACCCGTTTGTTAGGCGTCAATTCGGATTGATCATCTGATCAGCCAGCACGCGCCCAGGCCCTGCTTCGTTGAGAGTGCTCGCGGCCGGCAGGTTGTCGCCGGTCGGCAACGAGGTTGGAACCGGCGAGCCGGCTGGCTCTCTTGGCTGGCTTTCGTCCATGCTTATGTTGACGAGGTCGCCTGGCCGCAAAAGGGTCATCCCGTCGGACTCGATGCTGACCGGCCCGGCTGGCGATTGCCGCACGATTTGATAGGTCACCCTGTTCGCGTTCGCTGTGAACTGGGCCGCAAACTGGGCGCGGGTCACCGGCAACGTGTACAGGACGCCTTCGCTGGCGTTCAAGTCGTGCACATTGGTCGCGATCTGATTCTCCGTCGTCTCAAGCTCGACCTCAAGATCGTTCGTGTGGTCGGCGCGGGCTTGCATCACCTCAGCCTCCAGCGAAGCGACGCGCTGCTTGGCGCTCGAGAACCGGTTAAGGGCGTCCTGCCGACGTTGTTCCGCGTCAGACAGCTCGGCCTGGGCCTGGTCCATCATGGTCACGTTGAGAACTTTGCGGTTCACAAGCGTTTGCATGGTGTTGACGCGCTCCTGGCGCAGCTTGACGAGCTCGTCCAGCGATTCCATGTGTCCATACGCGACGACATCCTGCTTGGCTGCCTCCAGCGCCGCCAGGCTCGCGCGTTCGCGATACTTGCGGGCCATGGCGAGGGCATTACGGCGGTCGCTCTGCTCATTGACGAGATTGGCGGCTTCGGTCGGGCCGGCCAATTCCAGCAACTGGGACGGGATCTTGGGCGCCGTCCCGTCGCGCTCGGCTTCCAGGACGGCCGCGCGCGCGAGCAGTTTCACCATGGCATCGATCGCCCCGCTCCGCTTCTGGGTTTCACGCACGGCTTCGATCTGCTGCCACGGCTCGCTCGAGCTCTGGTTCAGTCCGCCGGCCAGCGCGACGGCATGTAGGATCGTCATGCCGGGCGCGTACTTGAACGAGCCTGGATTCTTGACCGGCCCCAGCACGTAAATAGGCGAGCGCTCCAGCGACAGGATGTTGACCAGCCCCTTGCGGCCAAGAAGTTGGTTGAAGGTTTCCACCAGGTCGTCCTGTACTTGCTGCGCCGACCGGTTGGCGACCGGAACGGAGCCAAGCAAGGGCAAGGAAATCGTGCCGTCCTCCTGAACAGTATATTCGCCGCTCAGTTCCGGACGCTGCAGGATGCCGCCCAGGGCCGAGGCCGAGGACGTGCCTCCCCACTTGTCTTCCTCGACGTCGACTCGCTCGTAGAACGCGAGCTTGAGGCGGTCGCCGACGCCGAACGGGCTGCCGGTTGGCGCGTTTGGTTCAATGCCGCGTGTTCCGGAGCGCTCGGAATTGGTGGCGACGGCAGGGGCTGCGTTCCTTTCGATCGACGCAGCAGGAGACGAATCCGGTCCCGTTCCGGGAGTTTTGGAACCCTCAGCGCTAAGGATGACAGGCGCGGCACTCGGTGCGGTGAAAGCGGCGGCCAACGTACCCGATCCAGGCATGACCGCGCGGGACGGTTCGGCTATGGTTTGAGCTGGTTGATCTTGCCAGCTGTCAATAGCAGAAGAGACTTTCTGCGCCAGGGCTCCGAAACCCTCCTCGACCCGCTGCGCCAGGGTTCCGGAGACCTCCTCGACCCGCTGCGCCGTGGTTCCGGAAACCTGCTGGACCCTCTGCGCCAGGGTTCCGGAAACCTCCTCGACCCTCTGCGTCAGGGCTCCGGAGACGTCCTCGACCTTCTGCATCGCGGGTCCGGAGGCATCCCTGAGGGCCTCCCAGTTTCTGATCGCGCCCGCTCCCAGAGCGGCGACGCTGGAGAGCCCCATGACAAGCAGGACGCCCTTCATGCCACTCCGGGCCGAATTTGACGAGGAAGCGACGGGTTCGGAGGCGGGTTCGGAATTGTATTTTGTCTCTATTGCCATGGCACGTGACCTTCACTTTTTCAGTGGTGACCATCCCGTCTCGAACTGGTCGAGCCGAGCAAAGGCTGCGCCTTATCGTGACCCTTCACCTCCAACGGCACAACTATCCTTTGTGGGCACTCCTTCCGGATAAACACCGCCTGCGCGGGCTCGTTCAATGATGAGATTGCTGCGCCGCAGACGAACCTCTTTGACGGCAAACGAGACAAGGCGATCGAACGCGGCGAACAGCCGGGATTGGTCGGCCGACAAAGCGTCTCGAACCGCCTGCGGCCCAACATACATCTGCAGGACGGCTGGGACATCCTCCCGATTTCATCGTCCAAGCTTTGGAGAACGAGGAGATCACCATATACGCCTCCTAGCCGCAAACCCGATCGAGGCTTTGGGTTTGAGAATCCGGATAGTCCTCGACGATGCTGCCCTACGCCTAAAGAGGGTATTTGGGCGCCTAAAGAGGGTATCTTGGCATGGGATATCGTGGCGTAAGGTAATTTAGGCCAAGGAATTAGGGCGGTTGGCGCGTTGCGTGCCGGGCACTACACCGGGTCTTAGGGACGTCGAGCGCCACAGGTTAGAGGAAGTTGTGATGACAAGGCAATCGTTTGTAACAGTGCTTGTCGGGGCGAACGAATTACTTCGAGAGGGTCTTATTCGAATCCTGGATGCAGAAAAATTTCGTATTCTCTCCTCTGCGGCTTGTGTTCACGATCTTCTGCAGAAATCGCTACCCCAGCACCGGTCCATCTTGCTCATCGTGGATGTAGACGGCACTGGGGGGGATGCCGGATTTGGGCAAATTGCAGACTTTAAAGCAATGTATCCGACCAGCCATGTCGTGGCGCTAGCCGATCAGTGTCGATCGAACGATATAGTTTCAGCCTTTCGCGCGGGGGCTGACGCGTATTTGACCAAAGCCGCTGCTCGTGAAACCTTCATCAAGGCCATCGAATTGGTTATGCTTGGCCAGACCGTGTTACCTGCGGAAACATCGACTTTTATTCAAGAAATTTGGCCCATTATGAAGTATGATGCGGTGCGTGATTTGGCAAGCGTGGCTGTTGAAATCGAGGACGAGGATAGAGAGCTGTCAGTTTTGTCGAATCGAGAAAAATGTATCCTTCGTTGCTTGATCGAAGGAGAGTCTAACAAAATCATCGCGCGCAAAATTGACATCGCCGAAGCTACGGTGAAAGTACACGTCAAGGCAATCCTTCGAAAAATTCGGGTCCGCAACCGTACTCAGGCTGCAGTTTGGGCGATGAATCACGGCGTGCTCACTCCCTCGTCCGGCAATGGCCTGTCAGGGAACGAAAAGATCGCCATTCAGCCCTCCCACGATCAGCAAGAGCTGATTGGAGCACAAAAGGGATACCGCTTCCTCAAGCACTCATCCGATGTGACCGCCGCCTCTTCTTGATATAGTCCCGCCGGGCTGCTCGTGGTCGCAGGCCGAGCTTCGTGCGAAATCACAATGTGCCTGCAGCTAACTCAACGCTCGAAGGACTGGGTTCGACCGGGAGACATTCGCTGGGCTCGCCGGGTTGCGCGGAGTCGACTATTTTGCCACGGCTTTCAGCTCAGGCAGGCCAAATTCTTTGGCAGTTACATCTCGCGAAAAACGAGCGGTGGATCATCGGTGAAAAGGCTTGAACTCGCCCGACGGTGTGCTAACAAAAATTTGCCTGTGTCGTCGGGCGAGGGACAGAAGCAGCCCATTTAAAGCTAACAGATTTTCAACATCCTTTTTTGAAGTTGAGAGGATGCATCAAGGTGGATAACGCACAAATTGCTCCTGGATTTTCGCTCAACGAAGCCCGAATTGGAACGGTCGTGGGCGGAGAGTCGGGGCTCCTGGTCTGGAAGTTCGATCAACTGGTTGCAGTCCTTACTCGCATCGACGAGGAAGCCTACTCGACAAAGGGCAAATGGTTCCTCGAGACAGGCTTCGGGTTGCTAAGCGGGCAGCACAAGAATTTCGATACGATCGAGGAAGCCCTGAGCTGGGTGGGCAGACATACCTTCTCTAGTTCAGCGACTGAGCGGTTGAAGCGGATGGACGAGACCGGGGGCGGCGCTGCGCCAGGCCAGCGGCTACCAGCCGAAGATTATATCGGGAGCTTGGCGTGACCGGCTGGTCGGGCGCTCCCGAAGAAAGACGTCACCTTGCGCGGGTTTATGACCGAATTTGACGAGCGGCCTGAAGGTCGCGCGCTCGGTCTGCGAATTCGTGCACACCCACAAAAAAGGCGCTGACCAGAACTGAGCAGGATCGTGTGGACGCGCCGCGCCGGCGGGCGCGGTGGGTCCAGCATCGACACCAGGTTGAACTCGCCCTCTTGGTGACCGGAGGCAATTTCATTCCGCTCTAGTCACTGCAATGAGGATCCTCGACCTTCACTTTCGCAGAGCTCCTTCCGCGAAGAGATCGTTGACCTTGTAGGCGACTTCCGTGCGGTTGGTCGCCTTCAGTTTCTTCATGATGTTTCGGATATGCACCTTCACGGTGCTTTCACGCAGGTTCAGCTCATAGGCGATGACCTTGTTGGCTTTCCCGCGGCAGAGCGCTTGGGCGACCTCGGCTTGCCTTAGAGTGAACATTCTCGACAAAGGCTGCGTGTCGCGGCTTTCTGACTCGATCAGATGCCGCATGGAGAGAACGCTGCTTGCCGGAACAAAGATACCTCCTGCTGCAGCAAGGTTGATTGCTTCGACACACACATCGATACCGACTGAGGTCGGAATGTAGCCTCGTGCGCCACATTCGAGTGCTGCCAATATCTGTGCAAGGTCCTCATTGTCCGCCAGGACAACTACAGGGATCGATTTGAACTCAGACGATATGCGCCTGATCTCGTCGGCCGTGACATGATCGGTGACCTTCCGACCGCCAAGGTTGAAGAGTATGGCGACCAGGGGAGGGGCTGAGCCCTTCTTCATGCGCCATTCTTCGATCGAACCCATGGCTGCGACCGCCATGCCAAGTTCGTGGTCTACGAGGGCCGATGCAAGACATTCTCGGTCCAAGGCCCTTCCATCCAGTATGAGAAGGCACTGCTCATGACGAGCATTTTCGGTTCCGTTACTCGAAACCCTTGGCTGATTCAAAGAGGTGTAATTAACCAGTCCAGCTGAGGAACTCATATTACCCACCCTATTGCCCACGAGCCGCCCCCGGCGGCCGACCATCCCTTGTTCCAGAATTTGGAATTTTTAGGCTGGATCGCTTCATCCTGACCACACAGCTGTTCCCGCCTACCCCAGCGAAGAACGGCTAACGTACTCTAGGGTGGTATTATTAGCGGTCGCTAACCTAGGTTAATTTTTGGTAAA
Source organism: Mesorhizobium sp. M2A.F.Ca.ET.039.01.1.1 (assembly GCF_003998035.1). Taxonomy (NCBI): domain Bacteria; kingdom Pseudomonadati; phylum Pseudomonadota; class Alphaproteobacteria; order Hyphomicrobiales; family Phyllobacteriaceae; genus Mesorhizobium; species Mesorhizobium sp. M2A.F.Ca.ET.039.01.1.1. The sequence goes on from NZ_RZRY01000006.1 coordinate 33,344, forward strand.
TTTGCAAATAGGCGGTGCCGACCAGGCCTTGAAGACGCCGCGCCACAGGTTCCCAGGCACGCCGCTATGCCTGCTGATTGAAAACCGATCGCGGGAGCAGGCTGGATTCGCCAGGAGAAATCTAGCTGAGGTACTCTTTCTCAAACCCGGCCGATTTTACGAGGTTCTTGCGGTTGAGAATCTCGACATGGCCAGCCTTGAACGAGACAAGACCGGCACTGCGGAGTTCCCTCAATGTCCGGTTCACGTGAACGGGGGTCATTCCGAGGATGTCCGCCAGTTCATTCTGAGTGAGAGGGCAGTCATACTTCCCGTGAGCGGACAGGCCAACGTTGGAGAGCCTTTCCTCCAATTCGAGCAGGAAATGGGCGGTCCGGCTCATTGCATTGCGCCGCCCGACATTCACTAGGTGCTCGGCTAGAATGGCATTCATCCGTGCCAGGGAGTGGGCAATCTTGCTGCCGAAAGTAGCCTCGGACAAGATTCCCTCGACCAAGGCCTTCCTTGGTATCGGGTAAACAGTCGCATCGGTTATGGATGCTAGCGAAGCGAACCGTGGTCCGTCTACGGAGCGGAAGCCGACAATGTCTCCCCAAAGGGGAGTGTCAATGATCTGCCGTTCTCCGTCCGGCAGCCCGCGGTAGAGCAGGGTCCAGCCTGACTTTACGATGAATATCGTATCGTCGTCGTCATCCTGGCGACATATGATCGAATCGGGTTTGTAGGCTCTTGGGGTAACACCGAGAAAATGGGTGTTGACCCACTCAGCCTTCGACCACGTCTCCCCAACCGGACGTGGGCCTATGAATTGCGACAATGTCTGCATGGAGATCAGCAATTTCCCCAACCCTACCACAACCTACAATAGTTAATTCTTGAACGCCAGATGTGAGCGGCTTCACAATGAGCTGGCTATGGTAGCAACGCTCGATGGAAAAGAACACTTCTCCGACCTCTGCAACGCCGCAACGACTTCGAAGTTCCGTATCAGCCTCCTAAGGTGGAGAGAGCCGATGTCTTCGCCGGGGATGGTGCGGCCTTCAGCCGAGGCGTCATTTGCAACCGCCTGACTTTGCGCATTTCGCGTCCAAAACGCGATTTGGCCGGTTGCGGAAAGTTGCAATTGGGAATTTGCACGCCTGGCCTCAAGAATGGTCGGGCAGGGCGGCTACTGTGCATGTCTCCCAGAAATGTGCAGCGATTGTGGGAGACATGCATCAAAACAAACGGCGGCTTGTCGGCAGCATCATCCCGAAACCGGTCGGGCACTTCCGGCCCCATTGCGGTCATTTTGGAACATGGCTCCGAAGGGCCGCGTATGTTTGCAAAGGAGGCATTGGGGTTAGCTAAAGTCGACTGCGTCACAGAACCATACGGAACGATGCGGGAAGATTTCTGATTTCGACCCACGAAAAAATAAATAATCAATGTACTCAATACGTCCTCCGGGCCCACCAACTATTACATATCAATGCCTTGCGCTTATGCCTCGGGAATCAAGCGAGCGCTGCCAGATAAATTGATGAGTTTTAGATCGAATGATTTTGGGCCCGTTGGTTAATTTCTCGGTAGGTTGATGTCACCTGTGAGACGTAGCGGGACGGGGCATTCTCTTGGATGTCCATTCGGACCCTCCGACGCGTGCTGAAGCCTGGTAACTCCAGTCTCCTCGGTCCGGTCCGAATAACCTCCCGAAGCCCACGCCTAGATCACCGTCTCTCCTCCATCGACAACCAGAATCTGGCCCGTCATGTACGAAGACCGGTCGGACACAAGAAACAGCACCGCCTCCGCGATTTCTTCGACGCTTGCCCAACGACCAAGCGGCACTTTTTCGCGGATGTAGGCTTCGATGGCTTCCCGCCCTCCCATCTGGGCGATGAAAGGGCCATTGAACGGCGTGTCGACCCAACCGGGGCAAAGCGCGTTGACGCGAATGCCAAAGCGGCCGTAGTCGCCCGCCATCTGCTTCGTCATCGCGATCACCGCGTGCTTGGTCGTCGTATAGGCGATCATCTCGCGGTCGTAGAGCACGCCGGAGCTCGATGACGTGTTGAGGATGACCCCGCGACCCGCCTTTTTCATGAACGGCATCACGATGCGGGCACCGAGGAAGTGAGCACGCACGTTGAGCGTCCAGGACGTGTCGAAGCCTTTGACGCTCACACCGAGCACGTCACCCTCTACCTGTACGCCGGCATGATTGTGCAGGATGTCGATCCTGCCTTGTGTGTCGATGAAATTGCGGAAACAGGCTTCAAGCGCCTGATCGTCGGTCAGGTCGAACACAAGCGCTTTCGCCTGGCCACCTGCGGCAACAATCTGGTCGACGGTCGCGTTCGCGCCGTCAGCGCTGCGGTCCGCCACGCCGACCACCGCACCCTCGCGCGCGATAATCAGAGCTGCCGCCCTGCCGATGCCCGATCCTGCCCCGGTGACGATTGCGGTCCTGTCCTTCAGGATCATCTTTCAGACCCCTTTCTCCCTGGCCCGTAATCCTGCATCATCCGGCGGACGAGCCTCGCCGGCTTGGGTGCGCGCCGATCAATCTCTGGGGAAAAAACAGGCATGTACGACTTCGGCCCCTTCAAGTTCGAGTCGAAGCAGGATTTTTTCGACAAGGCAATCCGTTTCTGGAATCCCGACAAGACCAGGTTCTGGCAGAAAGCCGGGATCGATCTGGTGATCGGCAAGCGGGAAGGTTATTTCCTCTACGACATGTCGGGCCGCCGCCTGATCGACCTGCACCTCAATGGCGGCACCTACAATCTCGGTCACCGCAACCCGGAACTGGTCGAGACCCTGAAGAGCGCGCTCGATTATTTCGACATCGGCAATCACTGGTTCCCCTCCGTGGCGCGCACGGCGCTGGCCGAATCCCTCGTCGATGTCTCGCCGGGAATGAAATATGCGGTCTTCGCGCCGGGCGGCGCGGAGGCGGTGGACATCGCCATCAAGAGTGCCCGCTATGCCACCAAGCGGCGCAAGATCGTATCGATCATCAAGGGTTATCACGGGCATTCGGGGCTCGCGGTGGCGACCGGCGACGATCGCTTCACCAAGATCTTTCTTTCCGACCAGCCGGAGATGTTCATCCAGGTCCCCTTCAACGATATCGACGCCATGGAGCAGGCGCTGCAGGGCGAAGACGTCGCGGCGCTGATCATGGAGACGATCCCCGCCACTTACGGCTTCCCGATGCCGAAGGACGGCTATCTCAGCGCCTGCAAGGCGCTGTGCGAAAAGCATGGCGCGATGTACATCGCCGACGAGGTTCAGACCGGCCTGATGCGGACCGGCAGCATGTGGGGCTGGCAGGCCTATGGCGTCCAGCCGGACATCATGGTGACGGCAAAGGGCCTGTCCGGCGGCCTCTATCCGATCAGCGCGACGCTGGTGAACGACAGGGCCGGCGGCTGGCTCAACGAGGATGGGGCCGCCCACATCTCGACCACCGGCGGGGCCGAGCTCGGCTGTGTCGTCGCCCACAAGGTCATCGAGATGCTGCAGCGGCCTGAGCTGGTTGCCAATGTCGGCACCGTGACCGAGTTCATGGCACAGGCCATGGGCGAGATGCTGGCTCGGCACGGCGACATCTTCACCGGCGTGCGCCAGAAAGGCGTGATCCTCGGCCTGGAATTCAGCAATCACCCGGAGGGCGCCGTCTTCGTGTCACGCGCACTCTACGAGCAGGGCGTCTGGGCGATCTTCTCGTCGCTCGACAAGCGGGTGCTGCAGTGGAAGCCCGGCGTGCTTCTGGATCGGGAAACCTGCCAGGACATCATGAATCGTTTCGATGCGGCAATGCCGCGCGCCCGGGAGCTGCTGCATCAGGCAGGCAAGGCGAATTGACATGGTCCAAACCTGGTTGAAACTGCCAGGCGTCCAGCGCGGGCTGGCGGTTGGACTTGCTGGGATCGCAGGGTTCCGGCAGGGGACAAGGGTGCAAAGATAGGGCAGGACGGACAGTGACGGATTTCGACGCGCTCACCCATGACCAGCAACTCGGCATCCTGCAGGAGACGGCAGAGGCGGCCATCGCCAACTACGATCTGCCGGCGGACGTCTCCGTCACGATGATCAACCTGTCGGAGAACGCAACCTATAAGGTTGCGGCTCCCGACGGCCGGCGCTGGGCGCTCCGCATTCATCGCGACGGCTACCATTCAAGGACGGCCATCCAGTCCGAACTGGCCTGGCTGACCGATTTGCGCCAGACCGGGATCGTGCCCACCCCCGTGCCGGTGGCGGGCAAGGATGGCGAGCAGATCCAGCGTGCCGGCCATGCCAGGCTGGCGCAACCCCGCAATGTCGTGCTGTCGCAATG
>NZ_RZRY01000700.1:0-3200 GCF_003998035.1 Mesorhizobium sp. M2A.F.Ca.ET.039.01.1.1
ACTATGTCTAACTTTCCCCGGACAGCCCTGCCCAAGGGGAGAAGGGAAAGGCGCTCAATCGCTCTCGCGCGCGACAAGCTCCAGCGGCCAGACCTCGCGGATGATGCGTGTGCCTTCGGGACCGGCGAAAGCCGGAAGCGAAGCCAGCAGCATCTCGGCCAGCCGTCGGCCCATCGGCTCCAGCGACGGCCGGAAGGCGGTCAGCGTTGGCGAGAAGTAGCGGCAAAGCGGCGTGTCGACAATGACGATCACCGCGATGTCGTGGCCGGGCCTAATGCCCATCTCGGCCAGCGCCTTGCAGCCGCCGAGCGCCATGGCGTCATTGTTGAAGATGACGGCTGTCGGCCGATCCTTGGAGAGCATCACGCGCGGCGTCACCTGATAGCCGCCGGTCTCGTTGATGAAGCCGTCGGCGATCAGGCCGGGGTCGACCTCGATGCCGTGCCGCTGCAGCGCCTTGCGGTAGCCGTCGAGGAACAGGTAGCCGAAGTTGAGATCGAGCGAAGGGCGGATGGCTGCAATGCGGCGGTGGCCGCGCGCGACCAGCCGGTCGACGGCTTCCTCACCCGCCCTCTCGAAATCGATATCGAGCGAAGGATAGGTGTCGCCGCCGGATTGACTTCGGCCAAGCGTGGCGAAGGGAAAGCCGGCCTTGCTGAGATAGTCGATCCGATCGTCTTCCCGCCGTGTATTGGCCAACACGACCGCGTCGGCCCGGCGCGTCTCAACCACGCGGCGCAGCCTCTCCGGCTGATATTGACCGGGCTCACCCATAACGACCATCAGATCGAGCTCGCTTTCGGCGAGCCGCGCCTGCAGACCGGTCAGGAAAGGGATGAAGAACGGCTCGCCATATTGCTGGTCGCCAGGGTGCGGTTGCAGCATGAAGGCGATCGAATGGGTGGCGCCTTTCCTGAGACTCCGGCCCGACTGGTTGGGCGAATAGTTCAGCTTCCTGGCGGCCTCCAGCACGCGCTGGCGCGTCTCCGCATTGACATCGGCACGGCCGTTCAGCGCGCGCGAGACGGTGCCGATCGAAATGTTCAGATGACGCGCGAGATCGTGGATGCTGGACGCCAAGGCCGGTTCTCCCCCTGTCTTCGCTAGCACCGGCCGCCCTTCAGGCCAAGCAGCGGGTGTCGATTTTCGCGAGCAGGTGATTGACATTCTAAGCCTTCGGGTGTGTTCTCGTAAACGTTTACGGAAAGACGTTTACGGTGATGCCGGAAATGCCGTGACACTCGGCCTGGAGGGGCCGAGCGGAGGAGGAGCGCTGGATGATGAAGGTCGTCCTGGTCGGGTGCGGAGCTATGAGCAGGCAGTGGCTCGATGCCGCAAGGCAGATCGACGGGCTCGCCATTGCCGGCTTTGTCGATCTCGATGCCGAGCGGGCGCAGGCGAGGGCGCGCGAATACGATCTGAGCAACGCCGTCATCGGCACCAGCCTCGACGCCGTCCTCGACGAGACGAAACCCGACGCCGTGTTCGATGTCGTGGTTCCGGCGGCACGCCGCGAGGTCGCGCTTTCTGCCTTTGCCCTCATTGCCACCTGCTGACCGAAAAGCCGCTGGCCGACAGCCCAGAGAATGCGCGGGCCATCATCGCGGCGGCGCGTCGGGCCGGGCGCCTCCATGCCGTCGTCCAGAACCGGCGCTATGTCGCCAATGTCAGGCGGATCAGGCGCTTCCTCGACTCCGGCGCCATCGGCAAGCCGACCAGCATCCATGCCGATTTCTTCATCGCGCCGCATTTCGGCGGCTTTCGCGAGGAGATGGACCATGTGCTTTTGCTCGACATGGCGATCCACACCTTCGACGCCGCCCGCTACATGGTCGCCGGCGAGCCGGCCAGCGTCTATTGCCAGGAATGGGAGCCGGCCAGTTCCTGGTACCGGCAGGGCTCGTCGGCGAGCGCCGTCTTCGACCTCGGCGGCGGCAAGGTCTTCACCTATGCCGGCTCCTGGTGCGCCGACGGTTTTCGCACCAGCTGGGAAGGCAGCTGGCGCGTCGTTGCCGAGCGCGGCAGCCTGCTGTGGGACGGCCATGACGGGCTGAAGGCGGAGGTGGTTGCGTCGGGCCGCGACGGTATCATCGACAAGACGTATTCGATCGAGGTGCCGGCGCTCGACCCGGCCGACCGCGTCGGCGGACATCTCGGCATCATCCAGGATTTCATGCGCGCGATCGAAACCGGCACCGAGCCGGAGACCCGCGGCACCGACAATATCAAAAGCCTCGCCATGGTCTTCGGCGCGATCGAAAGCGCGGAGAGCGGACGGCGCGTGGCGATCGCGACCCAGGAAGGATGATGATGCCAAACCCGCTTCTCGATATCAGGATCGGCACCATGGTGCGGGCCAATCTCGACGATCCGGCCGCCTACGTGAAGCAGATCCTGCCGCTTGGCTTCGAGAGCATCCAGCCCTTCTTCTGGCAGACGCTGGGCGGCAAGGACCTGAAGCGCCTCGCGGGCGAAATCCGTGACGCGATCGGTGATGCGGACGTCACCGTGTCGTCGCTCGGTGTGTTCGGCAATCCACTCGAAAGCGGCGAGGTCGATCGCGGCGTGCTCGCCGCCTGGGAGACGGTGATCGACAACGCGCATCTGTTCGGCACTTCGATGGTCTGCGGCTTCACCGGCCGCCTGCGCGGCAAGAAGCTGACCGACAGCCTGCCGCGCTTCCGCGAGGTGTGGGGACCGCTGGCCAGGCGCGCCGCTGACAAGGGCGTGTGCATCGCCTTCGAGAACTGCGCCATGGACGGCAATTGGGCGAGCGGCGACTGGAACATCGCCCACAACCCGGACGCCTGGGAGCTGATGTTCAACGAGTTGCCGAACGACAATCTCGGGCTGGAATGGGAGCCCTGCCACCAGCTCGTCTATCTGATCGACCCGATCCCGCAGATCCGCAAATGGGCGCCGCGCATCTTCCATGTCCATGGCAAGGACGCGACGGTGCGCTGGGACGTGATCCGCGAGCATGGCGTGTTCGGCCGCCTGCCCTTCGTGCAGATGCGCACGCCGGGCTTCGGCGACAGCGACTGGACGCGCGTGATCAGCGAATTGCGGCTGGCCGGCTACAAGGGCGCCATCGACATCGAGGGCTGGCACGACCCTGTCTATCGCGACGATCTCGAGATCACCGGCCAGGCGCGCGCTCTCGATTATCTGAAGCAATGCCGGGGAGGGAACAGCTACCT
>NZ_RZRY01000701.1:0-3193 GCF_003998035.1 Mesorhizobium sp. M2A.F.Ca.ET.039.01.1.1
CTCCTGCCCTTCCTGGCGCTGTTCCGCACCTACAACACCGGCATCGCCTTCTCGATGTTCCAGTCCTTCGGCGATACCGGCCTGGTGGTGATCGCGGTGCTGGTCGTCGCCTTCGTGCTCTATCTCGCCACGCGCACCCCGGCCGGCCATGTCGTCGCCCGCATCGGCTTTGCGCTCATCATCGGCGGCGCGCTCGGCAACCTCATCGATCGCGCTATTTTCGGCCACGTCATCGACTACATCCTGTTCCACACGCCCGTCTGGTCCTTCGCTGTGTTCAATCTCGCCGACGCCTTCATTTCGGTCGGTGCGGCGCTCGTGGTCTTCGACGAGCTGATCGGCTGGGCCCGCGAAGCCAAACCGCAGGACCCCGGCAATTGACCTCACGCGGTTGAAGCCGCAGAGTTCTCACCAGCCAGAACCGAGGAGAAAACCGTGTCCGACACCTTCAAAGCCATCCTCGTTTCGCGCGATGCCGAAAAGAAGCAGTCGGTCGAGGTCGTCGACCTCACCGAGGCCGACCTGATGGAGGGCGATGTCACCGTCGCAGTCGAGGCGACGACGGTCAACTACAAGGACGGGCTCGCCATCACCGGCAAGGCGCCGGTCGTGCGCCGCTGGCCGCTGGTTCCGGGCATCGATTTCGCCGGCACCGTGATCGACTCTTCCCATGCCGATTGGCGCAAGGGCGACAAGGTAATCTTGAACGGCTGGGGCGTCGGCGAGACGCATTACGGCGCCTATGCCGGCCGGGCCCGCGTCAAGGGCGACTGGCTGGTGCCGCTGCCCGAGGGCATGAGCGCGCACGATGCGATGGCCGTCGGCACGGCTGGCTACACGGCCATGCTCTCCGTCATGGCGCTGGAGCGTCACGGCATCGTGCCGGATCGCGGTCCGGTGGTGGTGACGGGCGCGGCCGGCGGCGTCGGCTCGGTCGCCATCTCGATCCTCTCCAGCCTGGGCTACCACGTCATCGCCTCGACCGGCCGCAACGCCGAGAGCCCCTATCTGATCGACCTCGGCGCGGCCGAGGTGATCTCGCGCGAGGAGCTCAGCCAGCCGGCGAAGCCGCTCGCCAAGGAACGCTGGGCAGGTGGCGTCGATTCGGTCGGCAGCCATACCTTGGCCAATGTCCTGTCGATGACCTCCTACGGTGGCGCAATCGCCGCCTGCGGCCTGGCCGGCGGCATGGACCTGCCGGGAAGCGTCGCGCCCTTCATCCTGCGCGGCGTCTCGCTGCTGGGCATCGATTCTGTGATGGCGCCGAAGCCGGTACGCCTCGAGGCATGGCGACGCATCGGCGCCGACCTTGACTTGAAGAAGCTGTCGACATTGTCGCGCACCATCGGTTTCGACGGCATTGTCGCCGCCGCACGCGACATCGTCGAAGGCAAGATCAGGGGCCGCGTCGTCGTCGACATGTAGCCGGAGGTCGCGGTTCCGCCTGCGCCCGCAGCGCGGCCGGAATCCGCCCGATCGCTAAAATTCGAACGATCCGCCCCAATCTTCCATAATTTCTGTCTGGCATGGTTCCGCGCATGGTCGCGGACTCCCACATCAGGCAGGACAGCAAAGCCGCGGGCGCTGACAGGCCCGACGCGCCGAAGCGGCAGGTGCTCGTCGCGCCGCCGCTGGCTCCCGACTTGCCTGCCGCCAGCCACGAAGGCCTGCCTTTCCTGACGATCGTCGGCATCGTCGTCCTGGCCGGGCTGGCGCATCTCACCGGGGCGCCGATCATCGTCACCATCGGGCTCGCCGCCGTGGCCTTCGCCGGCCTTGCCATGCATCTGCGCAACCGCCGCGACGAGCGGCGCACCGCGGCGCTTCTCGACGAGACCGCCGCCCGCAGCCGCGCCGAGATCGAGACCCTCGCCGATCGCATGTGGGAGATGCAGGAGAGCGAGGAGCGCTTCCGCGGCCTGATCGACGCGCTCGGCGACCTCGTCGTCCATCGCGATCGCGACGGCCATATCGTCTATGCCAACAGCGTCTTTGCCTCGCTTGTCGAGGTCGACCCTCGCAATCTCGCCGGCAAGACCCTGTCGGAGCTTGGCATCGACGTCGGCATCGTTCCCGACGCCGCCTTCTCCGACCATGAATGCCTGAGCTCCACCGATGTCGCGATCCGCACGCCGAATGGCCCGCGCTGGTTCTCCTGGATCGAATTGTCGGTGCGCGACAAGGATACCGGCGCCGTCTCGCATCGGGCGATCGCGCGCGACATCACCGCCCGCAAGCGCGCCGAATCCTCACTGATCACCGCGCGCGAGCGGGCCGAATATGCGAGCCAGGCCAAGTCGCGCTTCCTCGCCACTGTCAGCCACGAGATCCGCACGCCGATGAACGGCATCATGGGCATGGCGAAGCTGCTTGCCGACACCGATCTGTCGCCGGAACAGCGGACCTATGTCGGCGCTGTTTCGACCTCTGCCAGCGCGCTGCTCGCGCTTATCGAGGACCTGCTCGACTATTCCAAGATCGAGGCCGGCCGCTTCGAGCCCGAGCCGCAGCCGACTTCGCTGCGCGAAATCGCCGACAACATCATCGAACTTCTGGCCGCGAAGGCCTTCGCCAAGAATATCGGTCTCGGCTGCCATGTCGAACCCGACGTGCCGCAGATGATCACCGCCGACCCCGGCCGCCTGCGCCAGGTGCTGCTCAACCTCATCGGCAACGCGGTGAAGTTCACCGACACGGGCGGCGTGCTGCTCACTGTGGCGCGCGCCCGCACCGAAACCAGCGACTGCATCTGCTTCACCGTCGCCGACACCGGCCCCGGACTGCGTGAAGAGGACATGGAGCGCATCTTCGAGGAGTTCGAGCAATCCGACGGCACCTCGACCAGGGTGCATGGCGGCGCCGGCCTTGGCCTTGCCATCTCGAAGCGGCTGGTGACGGCGATGGGCGGCACGATTTCCGTTTCGAGCCGGCTCGGCGAAGGCTCGGAATTTATCCTCGAGATCCCGGCGGTTGCCGCGACCGAGCCGCCGCCGCACCGCAACAACATCCTCGCCGACCGGCGGGCGGTAATCGTTTCGAAGAACGCCATCGAGGCCGATGCCATCGCCCGCGCCATCAGGGCCTATGGCGGCATCGTCGAGGTTGCGGCGACGCCAGGCCAGGCCGCTCCATTCGCTGCCGGCTGCAACGTGCTGCTGGTCGACGCCGCGCTCGAAAACAGTGACGGCAGGTT
>NZ_RZRY01000702.1:0-3181 GCF_003998035.1 Mesorhizobium sp. M2A.F.Ca.ET.039.01.1.1
AACAAAACGAAGCCGCTCATCCATGATGCCAGTCTCTCGCCAAACCATCGCCGGTCCTCCCGGCTGGCAAGAAAACTGTCACCCATCTAATCGGTCCATTCTGTTACCTATCTATCCGGTTCGGACACGGCCAGCCCCTTCGCCCCGTTTACGGGGAGAAGGTGCCCGAAGGGCGGATGAGGGGCAGCGCCAACGTCGCCGATTGGATAGGTTTCAGCGTGCCGTCCCGTATAGCAATCCTTTGGGATCGATCTGTGGCTTTCTGCCGGCGACGACATCCGCCAGGAATTGCCCCGAGCCGCAGGCCATCGTCCAGCCGACATGACCGTGGCCGGTGTCGAGATAGAGGTTGCGGTATTTCGCCTGGCCGATCACGGGAACCGAGTTCGGCATCATCGGCCGCAATCCCGCCCACAGCACGGCTTTCTTCTCGTCGAAGGCTCCCGGGAAAAGATCCTTGCCGGTTTCCAGGATGGTCCTGAAATCGCTGGGCTTGAAGCTGCGGTCGAAGCCGGTGAACTCGGCCGTCGAGGACATGCGCAGGCGATTGCCGAGCCTCGAATAGCCGATCAGCCGGTCCTCGTCGGCGCCGCCCATGGTCGGGCCCTTGCTTTCGTCCTCCAAGGGAATCGTCGCGGTGTAGCCCTTCACCGGATAGACCGGCAGGTCGATGCCGTAGCGGCGGCCGAGCAGACCGCTTTCCGGTCCCATGGAGATGACGACGGCGTCGCCGGTGACCGGGCCGGCCGAGGTCATGACGGCGCGCGCCCGGTCGCCCTCGATGTCGAGGCCCTGGATTGTCGTGCCGAACAGGAATTTCACGCCGAGCTTCTCGGCGGCATGGGCGGCGAGCCTGTCGGTGAACTGCTTGGAATCGCCGGTCTGGTCGATCGGCGAATAGACGCCGCCGGCGATCTTTTCCTTCACGCCGGCCAGGCCCGGTTCCAGCTCGATCAGGCGCTCGCGACCGACGATCTCGATCGGCAGACCGTGCTCGCCGAGATAGCGGTAATTGTCGATGCCGGTGTCGAGGCTCTTCTGCGAGCGGAAGAAATAGAGGATGCCCTTCCTGCGCTCGTCGTAGTGGATGCCGGTCTCCTCCGACAGTTGATTGATGCACGCGCGGGAATGCAGCGCGAGCCTGAGCTTGATGTCGGTGTTGGCGCGCAGCCGCTTCACGGTGCATTCGCGCAGGAAGCGCAGGCTCCAGGCATAGAAATAGGGATCGAGGCGGAGTCTCACCTTGATGCCGAGATCGTGGTTCCAAAGCGCGCGCAGGAAGGTCTTCAGCGCGGCGGGCGAAGCCCAGGCGGTGGCGTCGCCGGGCGACACCAGGCCGGCATTCGACTGGCTGGTGCCTCGGGCCGCCGCCTCGTGGCGCTCGATCACCGTCACCTCGTGACCGTCCTTGGCCAGATAATAGGCGGCCGCCGTGCCAACCACGCCGGCGCCGAGAACCAGGATCTTCATGCCGTCCCCTCAAGCATCATGGCGGCGGCACACCCGGAGGGCACCGCCGCATGAGGCTCAATACCGCTTCCAAAGGCGCCGGACGAGCCCTAGGCCCAACAGCTGGACTTTTTGTCTTGACCCAATTCCGGACGGAAAACCGCTACACACTTTTCCTGGAATTGCTTAGCTTCTCACGGAATTCTTGCCCGTCAGGATGCGTTCCCAGGCCAGGGCGTCGTTGACGATCAGGTCGAGATCGTCGCGTTGCGGCGTCCAGCCGAGCTCCTTGCGGGCAAGCTCGGAATTGGCGACCACGGCGGCGGCGTCGCCGGGCCGGCGATCGCCCATGCGGACATCGAAGTCATGGCCGAAGGCGCGGCGCACGCTGTCGATTACCTCGAGCACGGAATAGCCGTGGCTGTAACCGCAATTGGCGACGAGGCTGGCGCCGCCAGCGCGCAGCCGCTGCAGCGCCAGCCGGTGCGCGGCGGCGAGATCGCTGACATGGATATAATCGCGCATGCAGGTGCCGTCCGGCGTCGGATAGTCGGTACCGAAGACCTGCATGAAGGGGCGCTTGCCGAGCGCGGTCTCGCAGGCAACCTTGATCAGATGCGTGGCGCCGGGCGTCGACTGTCCGGTGCGGCCCTTTGGATCGGCGCCGGCGACGTTGAAATAGCGCAGCGCCGTGTAACGGATGTCGTGCGCCAGCGCCGCGTCGCGCAGCATCCATTCGCTCATCAGCTTGGAGAGGCCATAGGGTGATTCCGGCGCCAGGCGGGCATCCTCGCGCACCGGCTCCAGCCCGGCGCCGCCATAGACGGCGGCGGTGGAAGAGAAGATGAAATGCGGCACGCCCTCGCGGACGGCCGTCTCGATCAGCGTGCGGGTCTTGCAGGTGTTGTTCTCGTAATAGCCGAGCGGATCGGCGACGGATTCCGGCACCACGATCGAGCCGGCGAAGTGGATGATGGCGTCGACCTTGTTTTCGCGGATGATCCGGCCGACCAGGTCTCGGTCGGCGACGTCGCCGACGACGAGCTTTGCTTCCGGGGCCACCGCCCATTCGAAGCCGGTGGAAAGCCGGTCGAGCACCACGACACTCTCGCCGGCGTCCAGCAACTCCCAGACCATATGGCTGCCGATATAACCGGCACCGCCCGTCACCAAAACCGTCATCTTCTACCTCGCTGATCAAGATTTATCGGAAACTGTCTCAACAGCCACCGTGCTGGAAACCCCGCCGCAAGCCCGTTAAAGTCCATGTCGTTCCCCCAAAACCGCTGTACACGTTTGGGCGATATGCATTGGCCTCCCTCTAACGTTAAGTCGGTAACAGTTCCTCCCGTCCGAGGCATCGTACTGAAACAAATCTGCTTCAAACAGCTGGGAATAGGCCACGATCCGGCATCGTTAGGAACAGGGTAAAGGCGTGGCATTTTGACCGGTTGGGTCCGGTGGACGCGGCATGGGGCAGCCACTATGATCCGGCCGAAAATTGGGAAGTCGACATGAATTACCAGCGGTTCTTCGAGGATGCGATCGACCAGCTCCACGCGGAGCGGCGCTACCGCGTCTTCGCCGACCTCGAGCGCATGGTGGGCAAGTTCCCGCGCGCCATCTGGCGTTCCAACGGCCGCGCCCAGGAAATCACCGTCTGGTGCTCCAACGACTATCTCGGCATGGGCCAGAACGAGGATGTGATTGCCGCCTTCCAGACCGCGGCCGG
>NZ_RZRY01000703.1:0-3160 GCF_003998035.1 Mesorhizobium sp. M2A.F.Ca.ET.039.01.1.1
TGTTCGAGCGGCGCCACATCGCCGCCATCGACAAACCGCCGCCCGTCAATCCAAGTCGAAGGTACCCCCGCTGCTCTCCCGATCAGATGAGCCTCGACTATGTCTAACTTTCCCCGGACAGCCCTGCGTAAACGGGGCGAGGGAAAAGACCCTACTCTTCCGGCTCGACGGTGAACAGCAGCGGATAGCCCTTGGCCTTGCCGGCATCGGTCGCCCGCGTCGCCTTGGTTTCCGCGACATCCTTGGTGAACACTGCAACGACGCAGACGCCGCGCGTGTGCGCCGTGATCATGACACGATGCGCCTGGTCTTCGCTGAGCTTGAACTCGCCTTTGAGCACAGTGACGACGAATTCGCGCGGCGTGAAATCGTCGTTGATCAGGATGACTTTGTAAAGCTTCGGCCGCTCGGTCTTCGGCTGCGCCTTGACACGGGGTTTGATGACGGTTTCGGGCATCGGAATCCACCAGCGAGGAACTGGGTTTCACATCACTTTGTCACGCAGAAACGCGCTCGTCCATTTGACTGCGCAACGGCGACAAGGCCAGGGCGATCAACTCTATGTGGGGAAGCGCTGGCTGCCGGTCAACGGCCCTGCCGCCCGGCCGTGCGCGACCTGTCGGGGCCGCCCGATCCGCGCTCCAGCAGCGCAAAGAGCATCCAGGCGGCAAAGCCGATCATCGTCGAGCCGGTCAGCACGAGAAGAATCCAGGACTGCGCCGGCGTGATGTAGTCGAAGCTTGAAGAGCTCAGCGGAGCGAACAGCTCTGGCTCGGTCCTGCCGCTGGCGGGATCCGGCACGGGACTTGCGGTAAAGATGATCAACGATCGCGCGGCCGCGGTGGCGATCAGGCCGCCGAGTGTCAGCGAACGCATCAGGGACGAAAACCGCTTCTTCATGCGGATTGTCCTACAGCACCGGCATTGCAATCAGGTTAAGGCTGCGCGGCGGAAACTTGCCGATCGAGAAGGCTTCCGTCGCGCGTAAGCCGCCCCGGCCTGAACCGGAGCGGCTTTGCAGGATGATGTCGAAGCCCGGGTCAGGTCTTCGGGGCGTCCTTCTTCTCGGTCTTCTTGACGACCTTCTTCGTGTCGGCCTTCTTGTGCTTCTTGACGGTCTTCTTGGCCGAAACTTTCTTCACCGGCTTGGCCGTGGCGTCGGCCGGAGCGGTCGTGGTCGTCGAGGCAGCCGGAGCAGCGGTCGTCGTGGCGGCGGCGTTGCCGAGAGCCGGCATGGCGAAAGCGAGGGCAACACCGAGGCCGAGGGCGGAGAGGATGGACTTCTTCATGGCTTCATTTCCTTTTTCTTGCAGATCTGGATGAGCGTCACTGAACGGGATCGATCGGTGTCACTCCAAGCAGCTTCAAAGCGTTTGCGAGCATCCGGATTCCCTGTGCCTGTTTCTTGTTGGCGCAGAACCGGTCTCCCTTTCTTTGCAGTGCTTTCGCCGCGGTGACCTGCGTTGCCGCGGCATGGGTTTCGAGGGCTTCGTCAACCTGACGGCTCAGATTGGTGCAACGCTCGGTCCGGGTGAGCGGCGGCGCGACCTTTGGGGTTGAGGCGCCGGCCGCTGCTGTGATGAGCGATATGCTGAGCAAAGCACCCATCACGCTGATCCAGAACCTCTGCATTGGTGTCGTCCGTTACTCCGGAAACTTGCGTCGCAGCCGATGACCTGACCGCCACGGCACCGGTTATGCCCTTGAAATTTTTCACCAGTTTTTCTCGACTGTAGAATTTTGTTTCTGGATTGTTTCTGGGGAACCCGACCGGCGCGGCGATCGCGGCCACTGGCCAAGATGTGGCCCGAATTCTATCGTGTGAGAGATCGCCGAAGGGACGCCCGGCTAACAGAATCATAGGTTTCGAGTGAAATCGGACGCACACATACTGATCGTCGACGACGACAAGGGCATACGCGACCTGCTGCAAGAGTTTTTCCAGAAGCGCGGGCTGCACACGACGGTAGCCGGTGACGGCACCGAGATGGAGGCGGTCCTGCGCCGCACGCCGGTGGACCTGATCGTTCTCGACGTGATGCTGCCCGGAAGGAGCGGACTCGAGCTTTGCCGCGAGATCCGCGCCAACTACACCACGCCGATCATCATGCTGACCGCGGTCACCGAGACGACCGACCGTGTTGTGGGTCTCGAAATGGGCGCCGACGACTATGTGC
The DNA here is from genome assembly GCF_003998035.1 of Mesorhizobium sp. M2A.F.Ca.ET.039.01.1.1. Lineage (NCBI taxonomy): Bacteria > Pseudomonadati > Pseudomonadota > Alphaproteobacteria > Hyphomicrobiales > Phyllobacteriaceae > Mesorhizobium > Mesorhizobium sp. M2A.F.Ca.ET.039.01.1.1. The sequence continues at coordinate 2,178 of NZ_RZRY01000703.1, forward strand.
CCAAGCCCTTCGATCCGCGCGAGCTTCTGGCCCGCATCCGCGCCGTGCTGAGGCGCAACGGCAGCGCCGAGCCGCGCCGCCCCGTCGCCAAGCAGATATACCGCTTCGCCGGCTGGACGATGGACTGCGCCCGCCGCCGCCTGACGGCCCCCGACGATGTGCGGGTAGAGCTGACTATGGCCGAGTTCAACCTGTTGCAGACCCTCGTGAAGAGCGCGGGACGCGTGCTGACCCGCGAGCAGCTGATCGAGCTCTCCGGCGGCGACACCGGCTACAGCTTCGACCGCAGCGTCGACATTCTGGTGAGCCGCCTGCGCCGCAAGATGGAAGACGATCCGAAAACGCCGAAACTGATCCTGACGGTGCGCAGCGGCGGCTATCAGTTCCTGCCCGAGACAACGTCCGAATGAGACGCTTCCTGCCGCAGACCCTGCCTGCCTGGGTGCTGCTCATCGTCATTGCCGGCCTCATGCTCAGCCAGGTGGCGACGCTCTACATCGTGGCGCGCGACCGCGCCGCCGCCAACGGTGTCGTCGATCTCTACCGGTTGAACGACCGTGCCTATTCGCTCGTGCAGTTGATGCACGACGCCACGCCCGAAGAGCGCAAGGCGACCGCATCCGGCCTGTTCAACTCGACCTATGCGCTGACGGTTTCGGACACGCCCGCCGTCACCTCCTCGATCGCCGGCGATGATGAACTGGCCGAGCTGGAGGACATCCTGGTCGGCCGCCTTTCGAAATTCGGCGTCACCGACGCGCGCGTGCGGCGCGATCCGGCCACCCAGGAGGCCGACGTCCCGGACGGTCAGGCGGTGAACAGGGATGTCGGCCAGGTCGAACGCGACCTTCTGGTGCTCGCCGCGGATTTCGCGCAGAGCGACAAGCTGACGGCGTCATTGCGTTTTTCCGACGGGCAGTGGTTGAATTTCACGGAACCGATCACGCCGGCGGGGCCGATTCTGAGCCTCGACAGCCTGCCGC
>NZ_RZRY01000704.1:0-3158 GCF_003998035.1 Mesorhizobium sp. M2A.F.Ca.ET.039.01.1.1
CTGAAGTAGCGGAATTCAGACCAGAACGGACTGCAGGCGGGTCAATTCGCTGATCTGGGACATCGTCGCCTGGTAGCCGAGGCTGATCGCCTCGTCGGCGCGATGGAATTCCGTCAGGCCGATATGGCTGAGTTTCGGCTGCAGTGACATATCCGGCGGATCGCCGGCCAGCCTGGCGCGCGAAATCCGGTCCTGGATGATGTTGAAGGCCTCGACCATGACGCCGGTGATGCCGAGGCGGCTCTGGTGCGACTGGGGATTGACCTGGCCGGGGCGCGGAGCGTCTTTCTCGACGACCAGTTCGCCGGCGCTGTGCTTGATGACGGCGGCGCGCCCGAAGAGGTCATAATGCAGGTTGACCGCCACGACGAGCGGCTGCTCGTAGGCGCGGCAGACCGAGACCGGCACCGGATTGACCAGCGCGCCGTCGACCAGCATGCGGCCGTTGCAGGCCACCGGCTCGAAGACGCCGGGCAGCGCGTAGGAAGCGCGCATGGCGGTGACGAGCGAGCCGCTCGACAGCCAGATCTCGTGGCCGGTGCGGATTTCGGAAGCGACGGCGACAAAGGGTTTCGACAGATCGTCGAAGCGGGCGCCGTCGAGATGCTCGCGTAGGCGCTGGTCGAGCTTCATGCCGCCGAACAGGCCGCTGCCGCGCAGATTGAGGTCGAGCAGGCCGAAGATGCGCCGCTTGGTCAGGCTTCTGGCGAACTCCTCCAGCTCGTCGAGCTTGCCGGCAAGATAACAGCCACCGACCAGGGCACCGACCGAGGTACCGGCGATCATCGACACTTCGATGCCGGCTTCGTCGAGCGCGCGCAGCACGCCGATATGGGCCCAGCCGCGCGCGCAGCCGCCGCCGAGCGCCAGCGAGATGCCGGTCTTCCTGCCGGACTTAGGATCTGGCAAGCCGCCGGACGATGCGGGGCCGTTGGCCTCTCGAAGGTCAGGTTTGCTGCGCAATGACGCCCATTCGAGCATCATGATCTCCCTTGTCCCGTATCCCTTGTACCGCAAGGATATTTGAGAATAGTGAATCTGAGTGGTTTGTGAATATTGAATGGTTCACACCGGCTTCCGATACGTTTCTTCCGCATCGAACAGCGGCCTGCTGCCGTCGCCGGCAAGCGTTGCTTTGCCGTCATTCAGCCCCACCGTCCGATAAAAACAAGAACGCCGTCCGGTGTGGCAGGTTGCGTCGTGGCCCAACACTTTCACGCGCAACCATATCGCGTCCTGGTCACAATCCGTGCGCATCTCGACGACCTGCTGGAAGTTGCCCGAGGTCTCGCCCTTCTTCCACAGCGCATTGCGCGAGCGCGACCAGTAGTGTGCAATGCCGGTTTCCAGCGTAAGCGCCAGCGCCTCGGCATTCATATGCGCGACCATCAACAGCATGCCGTCACCGGCGTCGGTGACGACGACGGTGACGAGGCCCGCGGCGTCGAAGCGCGGAGAAAAGACGGAGCCTTCCTCCAGCGCTTTCTTGTCTGACGGAGCTTTCGGGAATTCGACTGCCGACATCGCCGGTCCTTATATGTTTGGCCGGCGACGGTCGATCATCAGCCGCCTGCGCGCACCATGGTGACGAAGCGGACCTGCTCCTCGGGCGTATCCTTGAAGACGCCGGTGAAGGTCGAGGTCAGCGTGGTCGAGCCCTGCTTGCGGATGCCGCGCATGGCCATGCACATGTGCTCGGCCTCGAGCATGACGGCGACGCCGCGCGGGTTGAGCACGTCCTGGATGACGCCGGCGATCTGCGCGGTCATCGCTTCCTGAGTCTGCAGGCGGTGGGCGAAGATGTCGACCACGCGCGCGATCTTCGACAGGCCGACAACCTTGCCGTCCGGCAGATAGCCGACATGCGCCTTGCCGATGATCGGCACCATGTGATGCTCGCAATGCGAATGGAACTTTATGTCCTTGACGATGACGAGGTCGTCATAGCGGGCAACCTCCTCGAAGGTACGGCCAAGCTCGTCGGCCGGGCACATGTCGTAGCCGTTGAACATCTCGCGGAAGGCTTTGGTGACACGCTTCGGCGTATCGACCAGGCCTTCGCGATCCGGATTGTCGCCGGTCCAGCGCAGCAATGTGCGCACGGCGGCCTCGACCTCGGCTTCGCTCGGCCGGTCGGTGACGGGCTTGTCCAAATATTGTGAAGGGGGCATGATTTTCTTGATGACGGCATCCATAAAGGCGTCTCCCGTAGTCCCACTCAAAGGTGGGACGAGTTGAACGGACCATGACCTTTTGGGTGAAAATCGCCCATTTCCATCCCGCAAGCGGCGTGAACAGCGGGGCAACGAAGGCAGCTTCCGGCCGCCTTGTCGATGCCCGACTGCCACCATTATATATGGTTGGAGCGGAGCGAAAGGAAGACGCGAGAGCGGCAAACCCTGTTCGCTGGGCGGCGACGGATTGGAAAAATATGATCGACGACGTCTACAATGCGAAAATTCTCGGCTTCGCCGGAAACATCGGGCGTATCGGCCGGCTCGATCATCCCGACGCGACCGCCAGGGCGCATTCCAAATTGTGCGGCTCGACCGTGACCGTCGACCTCAAGATGGATGGCGACGTGGTGACCGATTTCGCCCATGAGGTGAAGGCCTGCGCGCTCGGCCAGGCCTCTTCTTCGATCATGGCCCAGCATGTGGTCGGCGCCAACGCCGGCGAATTGCGCGCCGTGCGCGAAACCATGCTGAAGATGCTGAAGGAGAATGGCGCGCCGCCGGAAGGCCGCTTCGCCGACCTCAAATATCTGGAACCGGTGCGCGACTACAAGGCGCGCCACGCGTCCACCATGCTGACCTTCGACGCGGTGGTCGACGCGATCGGCCAGATCGAGAAGAAGCGCGCCGGACAGGCGGCGTGAGGACACGGCTTAGGCCGCTCCCCTGGTTACAGCGAATTCGCTTCGGATCCAGTCGGCGAACGCCTTGGCGGGTTCGGCCAGATCCGACAAGTTCCTGGCCACCAGCCAGTAGGCGCCGGAAGCGACATCGATATCGAACGGCTTGATCAAAGTCCCCGAAGCGAGCTCCTCGCCGACCTGCAGGAGGTCGCCGAGCGCCACGCCATGGCCGAGCAGCGCGGCCTGTTTGGAAAGCGAGACGTCGGTCAGCATCGGGCCGCGCGCGGGGACCGCCTCGGCG
>NZ_RZRY01000705.1:0-3144 GCF_003998035.1 Mesorhizobium sp. M2A.F.Ca.ET.039.01.1.1
AGCTTGGTGCAGTCTACAACGCGAGCCTCAGGCAGCCGTGACTTGAACTTTTCCGATGTCGCTGCAGGCAGGCTCGACATCTCGATACCCAGCCCCCGTTTCGCGAGACCAGCTTCATTCAGGAAGTCGATGACGGCATCGTATCCGTCGTTGGCTAGATTGCCAATGAGCGCTTCCGGGTAGCCGATGATCTTATCCTGTTCCATGAAACATTCGTACATGGCCGCCGGCGCATCGCAACGACGAAGGATGAATGTCGGCTCCTCAGCCACCCCGTCAATCACAAGCGCCTGAGGAACATATCCGGACGGCGTGGTATAGCCTGAAAGATAAGTGATATTGGAAGCGTCCAAAACGAGCAGTACGTCCACGTCGCGTCCCTCCATTTCAGCCTTCACGGCGGACAGCCGGCGCAGGTATTCAGTGCGTGGAAATGCCTGTACACCCTTTGGGATCGTCATGAGTCTACTCCATTGATTTTTGAGGTTTGCATTCGCGCAACAATGACACAGCCTCCGCTAAGACTGGCCAGCACAATCCGGTCGCTGAGGCTTGATCGTCCTGTGCTTGTTGTTCAACTCGCGGCTAGAGAAGTCAGACGATTGAACGCCCAGCGGCCATGGTCAAATGCAGTTTCCATATCGACGTCATCTGGCTGCAAGATGTCTCCGAGAGACTTGTTCAGCAGGTGGCGGCCGCCTGATCAAGCGAAGCCTAGCTCGCGCAAAGCCCCTTTGGAGCGCAGGTAATCAGTCGCCACTCACGATCGTGTCGCGGAAAGCAAAGCACGAGGCTTCTGTGAATCAGCAAAAATCAACCGATCGCGATTCGCCACGGATCGCAAAGTATAGCTATGGCTCCGCATCTCTTTCGTGCTCTCAATCGCACCAATGTTCGGCAACGATCACTCTTTGGCTGGGACATCTGCGCTGGTGCGGAGAGACGAGGAACCGATTATTGTTCCTGTTCAGTCGGAAATGGTGTGATCGACCAGTCGATTAGGTCGATGGCTTGCTGGAGTATCGACTTTGTCCGAGAACGGTTGGATGAAACGGCGATAATGTACCCCATGGAGTCTCGGTAATCGCCCTTCCTGATGATCGGCGTCTTGGGCTCAACATAAAATTTGACTTCGGCGACACCCGGTACAGCAGCAGCCTGACTGCCGCCATGGATCCAATCGAGGATGCCATCGCGATCAGGAAACAATGAGCGCCAGGCCGCGATATGTGAATGGCTTTTGCGCAGGTTACATTCGCGACCGATGACAAGCTTGATGTGTTCGGTGACGAGGTCGACTCCGTAAGCCAGATGAACCGGTTGAGGACCACCACCAAGCCGCGGGTTGACTTCAATAACGACTGGACCACGTGTCGTCCATCGGAATTGGATACTGGTTGGCCCCCAGCCAAGGCCGAGAGATCGCAAGCAACTCAGCGAAACATCGGCCATAAGTTTGTACTCGTCATCAATGAGCGGGGCTGGGAAGGTTCCTTCACTACAGACGAAATGCGGCTGGCCGCCATATACAGCAGCCTCTATCCCAACGATTTCATTTCCCATTGCGTAAGCGCCGTAGTCTGGACCATTCGCGTATTCTTCAACAAGTATCCTCGGTGAAGATCGCCAAATATGCTTCCCACCCAATAGGTAGGTGGTATGTTCGGCTAACTCATCGACGGTGCTGCATAATCGCACACCGATGCTGCCGCTGCCTATGACTGGCTTCAGAATCACCGGCAGGCCGATCTCGGCGGCAGAGATTTCAACCTCCGCTGCATTCGCTGCTAAGCGATAAGCAGGTATTGGAATGCCGGCCTCCGCGAGGAGCTGACGTTGAGTAAATTTGTCGCAGCATTGTTCAATCGATGCGGGGTTCGGTCCCGGTAGATCGAAATGCAGGCAGAGCTTGCCAACTGTCGCGTAGATCGACTCGTCGTCGCCCGCAAAGCCAGTAATGCCAGCAATGTCATACGTCGCACGTAGCCGCGAACATTCGTGAATCAGCGCATCGAGATTGTCTGTATCGACACGGATTGTCTCGACACTTTCCGCCGCAAGGTAGTCATACCGAGCAGGATCAGCCGACAGGGTAATTGGATGGAAACCAAGACTCTGGGCCGCTTGGACGTATCGCAGACCAATTCCCCTATGACCTTCAACTAGGATAAGCGCTCTCGTTGCTCTTGGCATCCATTTCTCCATTGCGAGCTGCGGCGGTCCGGGCGTAAACAGGGTATTAGCCTCTTTCAGCGCGCCTGACCTCAGATTTAAGATGAACCTATAACCTTCAGGGACTTGCGCTCGCAAAGATTCTATAAATTTATTTGAAGCATTTGTTGCATGTATTCGCGGAGCGTCTAGATACCTGAGTAATTCGTCCACACCGCCTAATCCGGTGAAGTCGATTTCGGCGGCCACATATCCCGACGCGGCGACCGCCATTTGCGTGAGCTTGTTTACGAAGAGGCGTCGGTTAGGGCACGGGTCTACAGCTCCGGGAGAGGATCGGCTTGAAAAGAGCTGCCGTTGGTGTGGCGCGCGAACGCGGTGATATACATACGACGCTTGAAACCGGCGAGCTCTTAAATGCGATGCACGATCGCCTGAGGCGTCCCTGCGGGGACGAGAGCCTAGCTATTCCGCTGATCGGGGTTGCACCGCTGGCTTAGCAAGGTGCGTCGTTCCCATTGAACGCTCGTCCCGTAAAGTCCCATCATGCGGCGAACCAATATTGACCACGAAGAACCGTGTGGCTAGTCAAAAGCTCACGAGGGGAATATCCGCTGCAAACGGCCGCCGTCTCCTCGATCGCGCTCCTCGATCGCGCCAAGATCGGCTGCACAACGCAGCGCACAGCGGATGGGCCGGCCAGAGGATAGCGGTATGCTGGGAGGTGTCCCCACCGAGGCTACCGAGAAAGCTGAAGGCTCTTGGAAGCGGGAGCTGCGCCAGGCCAATGAGATCCTGCGCAAGGCGATGCTTGGTTTGCGGTGGCGGAGTTCGATCGTCTTTAGAGACGATACTCGCCTTCCGCGGAGAAGAGGTTGGTCGAGCCGATCCGTCGATCTGAGGTGCTGCCGAACGCCGTGTCACATGGGATTCACTTGTCGCTGAGCTACCTGCAAGTTCCTTTTTTTGGCC
>NZ_RZRY01000706.1:0-3140 GCF_003998035.1 Mesorhizobium sp. M2A.F.Ca.ET.039.01.1.1
GGGATGTTGCGGTCCGCGCGCCGCAGCGGCGCGAAACCGGATTCCAGGTTCTCGCGCACCGTCAGCAGGGGAAAAACCTCCCTGCCCTGCGGCACGAATGCGATGCCCGACCGGGCGCGGTCATACGCCGCGCTCCGGTCGAGCGCCTTCCCCTCGAAGGCAACGCTTCCGCTCGTCAGCCGGTGGTGGCCGACGATCGATCTCATCAAACTGGTCTTGCCGACGCCATTGCGGCCGAGCACGCAAGTAATCTTGCCGGCGCCCGCCTTCAGCGAAACGCCGCGCAGCGCCTGGGCGGCGCCATAGTGAAGCGTGGCATTGGAGACTTCGAGCATGGTCAGCCCCTTCTCCAGCGCTTCAGGAAAGCGAAATCGAAACGGTAGAACGGAACCCGCCAGACCATGCTCAGCGCCCCAGATAGACTTCGACGACGCGCTCGTCCGCCGAAACGAAGTCGAGCGTGCCTTCCGAGAGCACCGAGCCCTCATGCAGGCAGGTGACCTTGACGCCGAGCTCGCGCACAAAATGCATGTCATGCTCGACGACCACCACTGAATGGTCGCGGGCGATGTCCTTGAGCAGGCGCGCGGTCTCCTCGGTTTCGGCATCGGTCATGCCGGCAACCGGCTCGTCGACGAGCAGCAGCTTCGGGTCCTGCGCCAACAGCATGCCGATCTCCAGCCACTGCTTCTGGCCGTGGCTCAGATTGGCTGCGAGCTCGTCGCGCTTGTCGCCGAGACGGATGATGCCGAGTATGTCGTCGATGCGCCGCGCCTCGGCCGCCGAGCGGCGATGGAACAGCGCCGGGAAGATCGAGCGCGGCCCCTTCAGCGCCAGCATCAGATTGTCCTCGACGCTGTGGCTCTCGAAAACGGTCGGCTTCTGGAATTTGCGGCCGATGCCCATCATGGCGATCTCGGCCTCGTCGTGGCGCGTGAGATCGACCTGGCCGTCGAAGAAGACTTCGCCCTCGTCCGGCCGCGTCTTGCCGGTGACGATATCCATCATCGTCGTCTTGCCGGCGCCGTTGGGCCCGATGATCGCCCGCATCTCGCCCTTGTCGAGCACCAGCGACAAATTGTTGATGGCGCGAAAACCGTCGAAGGAGACCGAGACGCCGTCGAGATAGAGGATGGTGTTCGAGTTGTTCATGTTCGCTCACTCCGCCGGCTGCGGCTCGGACCCGGTAGCCGACCAGGCGCCGGGCGTCCGTGCCGCAGAGCGAACGATCTTCGGCTGCGGCATCTCTGGATCGGCGCCGGCTTCTGCGGCAAGCGAGGCCGCGCGCAGCGCCTTGGCCTTGCCGCGCCAGCCGTCCCACATACCCACGATGCCCTTGGGCAGCAGCAGCGTGACGGCGACGAACAGCCCGCCCAGCGCGAACAGCCAGAATTCCGGCAGCACGCCGGTGAACCAGGATTTGCCGGCATTGACGAGCAGCGCACCGATGATCGGGCCGACGATGGTGCCGCGCCCGCCGACGGCGGTCCAGATCACCACCTCGATCGAGTTGGCCGGATCGAATTCGCCGGGATTGATGATGCCGACCTGCGGCACGTAGAGCGCGCCGGCTATGCCGGCCATGATTGCCGAGACGGTGAAGGCGAACAGTTTGACGTTCTCCGCCCGCCAGCCAAGGAAGCGGGTGCGGCTCTCGGCGTCGCGCACGGCCATCAGCAGCTTGCCGTATTTGGAACGCACGATGGCCGCGGTCACGAAGACGGCAAGCGCGAGCGTGACGGCGCTCGCCGCAAACAGCGCCGAGCGCGTCGCGTCCGCCTGCACGCTAAAGCCGAGAATGTCCTTGAAATCGGTCAGGCCGTTGTTGCCGCCGAACCCCATGTCGTTGCGGAAGAAGGCGAGCAGCAGCGCATAGGTCATCGCCTGCGTGATGATCGACAGATACACGCCGGTGACGCGGCTGCGGAAGGCGAACCAGCCGAAGACGAAGGCAAGCAGGCCGGGCACGGCCAACACCATCAGCGCCGCGAACCAGAAATGGTCGAAGCCGTACCAGAACCAGGGCAGCTCCTTGTAGTTCAGGAACACCATGAAGTCGGGCAGGATCGGATTGCCGTAGACGCCGCGCGAACCGATCTGGCGCATCAGATACATGCCCATCGCATAGCCGCCGAGCGCGAAAAAGGCGCCGTGGCCGAGCGAAAGGATGCCGCAATAGCCCCAGACCAGGTCGAGCGCGAGGGCCAGCAGCGCGTAGCAGAGATATTTGCCGACCAACGCTACGATGTAAGGCGGGATGTAGAAAGCGCTTTGCGGCGACACCGCGAGGTTGAGCAGCGGCACGATGATGGCTGCCGCGAGCAGCGCGAAGATCGTAACGCCAATCCGGCGATCGGCGGCAAAGAAGCGCTGCGCGATCATGCTTCCACCGCCCTGCCCTTCAGCGCGAACAGGCCGCGCGGGCGCTTCTGGATGAACAGGATGATCAGCACCAGGACGACGATCTTGCCGAGCACCGCGCCGGCATAGGGTTCGAGGAACTTGTTGACGATGCCGAGCGAGAAGGCGCCGACCAGCGTGCCCCACAGATTGCCGACGCCGCCGAACACCACGACCATGAAGCTGTCGATGATGTAGCCGCGGCCGAGATTGGGCGACACGTTGTCGATCTGGCTGAGCGCCACGCCGGCGATGCCCGCAATGCCGGAGCCCAGCGCGAAGGTCAGCGCGTCGACCCAAGGCGTCTTGATGCCCATGGAGGCCGCCATGCGCCGGTTGGCGGTCACGGCGCGCATCTGCAGCCCCCAGGGCGTGCGCTTCATGACGTAGAGCAGGACGCCGAACACCGCTAGCGCGAACACCAGGATCCACAGCCGGTTCCAGGTGATCGCGAGCTGGCCGATATCGAACGAGCCGGACATCCAGGACGGATTGCCCACCTCCTGGTTGGTCGGCCCGAAAATGGTGCGCACCGCCTGCTGCAGGATCAGCGAAACGCCCCAGGTGGCCAGCAGCGTCTCGAGCGGCCGGCCATAGAGGAAGCGGATGATGCCGCGCTCGATCGCGAGGCCGACAAGCGCCGCGACTAGGAAGGCGAGCGGCAGCGCGATCACCAGCGACCAGTCGAACAGGCCGGGAAACGAGGTGCGGATCACCTGCTGGACGACGAAGGTCGTATA
>NZ_RZRY01000707.1:0-3127 GCF_003998035.1 Mesorhizobium sp. M2A.F.Ca.ET.039.01.1.1
GCGATGAGCAATGCCGACCGCGCCGATATCGGCATCAAGCCGGCGGACTTTCCGCGCATCGCGCGCGAAATGTCGGCCCGCTGAACAACGCTGAGCCAAACAGGTTTCCCGGGCTGCCGGGAAACCTTCAACCTGCTCAAAATTCAGCGATTTCCCAGGAAGGTCTGCTTGCCGAGCGGCACGCCATTGTGGCGCAGGATGTCGTAGGCCGTCGTGACGTGGAAATAGAAATTCGGCATCGCGACATGCAGCAGGTACTGCAGGCCGGGCAGCGTAGTTTCGCGCCCGCCAAGCCTTAATTCGACCGTCCTGTCCTCCGAACCTTCCAGATCGGCCGCCGAGAACGTCGCCAGGTGATCGAGCGTCTTGGCGATTCGGGCCTGCAGCTCGGCAAAGCTCGCTTCATTGTCCTCATATTTCGGCACCTCGCGGCCGGCGAGCCGCGACGGCGCGCCCTTGGCATGGTCGGTGGAGATCTGGACCTGCCTGGCCAGCGCAAACATGTCCGGCGCCAATCGCGCCGTGAGGAACACCTGCGGATCGATCTTGCGCTCAGCGGCATTCTGCTCCGCCGCCGTCAGCACGCTGGCCAGCGCCTTCAGCCGGGCGGAAAAGACGCCGACGGAAATATCGTACATGGAAATAGTCACGAGCACTCTCCCAAGGCGGCCCCAGCGCCGCGGGCCGTGACCTAACGCCTCCGGTCACGATTCTTCAAGCGGTCATGCTTCCACGTCACCGCGCCGCCGCAATCGCCATGGTAGTATTTTCGTTATCGAGCGGAGATTCCCGATGAGACATATCTTTCTCGCTGTGGCTGCCTTCTTTTCCCTGTCCAGTATCGGCCAGTCCGCGTTTGCGGCCGATGCGCCCTATATCGACGACAGGTCCAGCGCCGACGCCGTCATCCGCTCGCTTTACAGCGCCATCAATCGTCACGAATTCGCCCGCGCCTGGGGTTATTTCGGCGATACGAAGCCAGCCAAGGATTTCAACGCTTTCGTGAAAGGCTATGACGGCACCGATACCGTCGACGTCAAGACCGGCGCTGTATCGGACGAAGGTGCCGCCGGCAGCATCTATTACAGCGTCCCGGTCGCTATCCAGGCGACCGACAAGAAGGGCGAGGCCAAGGTTTTCGCGGGCTGCTACACGGTCCGCCAGGTCAATGCGCAAATTCAGGAGCCGCCTTTCCAGCCGATCTTCATCGACAAGGGTGCGCTGAAGCCATCGACGGAGGATTTCGACAGCGCCGTGCCGGCAAGCTGCGGCGACGGCCCGCCGCCGCCGAAGAAGGACGAGGCGCTGGAGCAGGCCAAGAAGGCGTTTCTCGCCACCTATGGCGGGCAGTGCGACAAACAGGATGCCGATGGCAAGCCAATCGGTGAGCCAGAGGCCCATTCGGTCCAATACAAGGACAAGGACGCTCAAGCCGCCGACCCGGAGCGCGAGACGCGGCTGTTCCGCTTCTTCTGCTCGATGGCCGCCTATAACGAAACCGCGGTCTACTACATCGCCGATGACGTCAACGGCGTGACCCAGCTGCAGTTCACCGAGCCGGATCTCGATATCCGCTACGAGAACAACAACAGCGAAGGCAAGGTCGAGTCGATCCACATCATCGGTTTCAAGACCAGCGGCTGGGCAACCAATTCGGACTATGACGAGAACACGAAAACCATCACCACATCCGCCAAATGGCGTGGCGTAGGGGACGCCTCGTCATCGGGGACCTATCTGTTCCGCAACGGTGACTTCTCGCTTGTCCAGTACGACGTCGATGCTTCCTATGACGGCGAGATCAATCCGCAGACGATCATCGATTACAACACTGCGCCTTGAGCCTCGACAGAAGGGTCACGGCGCTTTCGTCAGCATCCAGTTCAGCGTGCCGCGCCAGTCCACCATGCGGATCGGCGTGCCGTGCGTGCCGGTCTCGAAGCGCACGAAGCGTGTCGGATAGGATTTTTTGGCCAGGATCGATCGGAAGAAGGCTTCCTGCTTTTCCACCGAGAAGACCACGTCATGGCTGCCCTGGCCGAAGAACACCGGCACGCGGCGCTTGAAGGCAGGGCTGGTGAGAAAGCTGTCGTCCCACAGCGATCCGAGCAGCAGCAGCCCGTTGATACGGCCGCCCGTATCCTTGCGCGCGGCGAGCTTCCAGCAGACCATGCCGCCCATGGAGCCGCAGGCGACGAAGATTTTCGCGCCGGGCGATTGTTGGGCGTAGTGATCGATGAGCGCCGAGACCTGCGCCGCGCCCTTGTCGCCGAAATCGGGGAAATCCGGCGAAAGGTAGAGGCCGTTATTGGCGGCCATCAGATTCTTGATGCGGTTGAAGTTGCCGCCGAAAGTAAAATCGTCGACACCTTGCTTGCGGCTGCCGCCCTGCCCATGCAGGTAGAGCACGATGATGGAAGCGCCTTCCGTCCTGCCGACCGCGACATGCCTGACATCGCCGGCGTCGGTCTTCAACATCAGGTCCCGCTGCACCTTGCGCACGCCGGGGTCGGTATATTGCGCGCGCACCCGCTTTTCCGGCACCTCGTCGCGCTGGTTGATGTCGCGCATCTCATGATAGTCGAGCACCGTATAGGCGCCATTATCGCCGGTGGACAGCGCCGCCGGATAAGCAAAGAGGTCGTCCTTGAACGGTTTTAGCGAAAGCGTCTGGCTATGGGCAGCCTGGACGGCAAAACCGGTTGCAACGAGCAGGGCGAAGAGGAAGCGCAATGACATGCCGAGAGGCATGCGAAATTCGGCTTCGGTTTGTCAATCCTGCAGGACGCCGCCCGCCCCCTCCAGCGCCTCGCGCGTGTCGACGTCGATCGATGCACCCTGCCCGATCTCGACATCGATGACGTCGAGACCCTCGGCTTCGACCAGATGCCGGGCGCCGGTATCGCCCTCGAGCTGCGCAACCGCCGCGAAAAGCGATCGCGGCAAAAGCACCGGATTGCCGCGCTTGCCCTGGTGCGAGGCGCGCACGACCGCGTGGCCGCCGGAGCGGCGGAACGCATCGACCAGGCTGTCGAGGTCCTTCGACGAAACGCCGGGCATGTCGCCAAGAACGATCATCGCGCCGGCCGCGTCGGGCGCGACCTTCGCAATGCCCGCCTTCAAGGAC
>NZ_RZRY01000708.1:0-3116 GCF_003998035.1 Mesorhizobium sp. M2A.F.Ca.ET.039.01.1.1
AGGAAGCGCGCTGGCGCTCCGCCGAGTTGCTCCGGCGTGTGCGCGTCGCCAATCCCGAGCGGGTGCTCGATCTCTACCCGCATGAGCTTTCCGGCGGCATGCAGCAGCGCGCCAACATCGCCATCGCCATCGCGCTCGACCCGGCGCTGCTGGTTCTGGACGAGCCGACCACGGCGCTCGACGCAAGCGTGCAGTCGGAGGTCATCGCGATCCTCGACGACCTGCGCCGCGACCACAAAACCAGCATCCTCCTGATCAGCCACGACATCAACCTGATCCGCCGCTCCTGCGACCGGGTGGCGGTTATGCAGTCAGGCGCGGTGGTCGAGAGCGGCGATGCCGCGGATGTCTTCGAGCACCCGGACCATGCCTATACCAAGGCGCTGATCGCCTCGATCCCGGCGCTCAATTTCACCAAGCGGGATGGGAGGCTAGCTGAAATCGGCACGACCGTTCGTGGTCGCCCCAAGGCGACCGTTAACGGTCTCGATCAAAGAGACGGGCGGATCGCCATCGCCTGCAAGGAGATCAGTCATTCCTTCCGCGACCAGGCGGTGCTGCACAAGGTCGAGCTCCGCATCGAGCAAGGCGAAACCTTCGGCCTGATCGGTGGATCCGGCTCCGGCAAATCGACGCTGGCGCGGATCGTCACCGGGCTGCAGACGCCTAGCCAAGGATCGGTCGAGCTGTTCGGCAGGACGGTGGCGCCACGCGCCGAGAAGCGGGCGCCAGGCGAACGGCGCGACGTGCAGATGGTCTTCCAGTCGCCCGACCGCACGCTCAACCCGCGCCACCGGATCGGGCGGATCATCAGCCGGCCGCTGCGGCGGCTTGCCGGGCTTGGCCGGAGCCAGGCGCGCGAACGCGCCGCCGAGCTTCTCCGCTCCGTCCGGCTGGCGGAGACAACCGCGGAACAGAAGCCACGCTCATTGTCCGGCGGCCAGCGGCAGAGGGCGGCGATCGCCCGGGCCTTCGCCGGCGCGCCGAAAGTGGTGGTGCTTGACGAGCCGACCTCAGCGCTCGACGTCTCGGTGCAGGCAACGGTGCTCAACCTGCTCAACGATCTGCAGAGCGACAGGAACACGACCTATCTGTTCATCAGCCACGACCTCAGGGTGGTGCGCTACATGGCGGACAGGATCGGCGTGCTCTATCGCGGCCGGCTGGTCGAGACCGGCGCGTCCGAACAGGTCTTTCGCGGACCCAACCACCCCTACACGAAGCAGCTTTTGGCAGCGTCTTCGGATGAGTCACCTGCGGTCTCAGTCCAGGCGGAGATTGCGGCCGAAATCAATTCGAACAGCGGGTGCGCATTCGCCGGCCGCTGTCCGTTGGCGCAGCCCGGTTGCCTGAAAGCCGAACCGCCCGCCACCGATGCGGGCGACGGCCATCTGATCGCCTGCTGGCGGCGCGGCGAATTGTCGTGAAGCTTCAGGGCCGCTGCGAAGCCGAGACGAGATCGGCCTTGCGCCGCGCCGTCTCCAGGCCGACCGCGATGAAGCGGCGCGCATGGCGGGCGAGCTCCATATTGTCGATCCACAGATTGCGCCAGATCGCCGTCTTCCGCGACAGGTTCTCGTCGACGATCTCCGAGGAGAAGGACTCGAAGCTGAGGTCGTCGCTGTAGCCGATCGCCGTCAGCGCATCGAAGATCGCGGCGAAGTCGATGCTACCGGTGCCGAGGAAGCCGCGATGGCTCTCGCCGATATGGACATAGCCGATCTTCTTCGCGGCGTGGCGGATGGCCAGCCCGACATCGGCCTCCTCGATGTTCATATGGAAAGTGTCGAGATGCAGGAAGATGTTGTCGGAGCCGGTGTCCTCGATGAAGGCCAGCCCTTGCGCGGCGGTGTTGAGCAGGTTGCTCTCGAAGCGGTTGACGATTTCGAGATTGAGCGTGACCCCGGCGGCCTTGGCGGTCTCGGCAACCTTGGCAAGTGTTCCCGCGCTGCGGTTCCACTGGTCTCGCGTCGGTGCTTCGGTCTGCAGTCCGTGACTGGTCGAGAGGATGCCGCCGACCTTTTGACCGCCGAGATCGCGCGTGAGGGCGACGGTGCGGTTCAAGCTCTCGACGCCACGCGCGGCGACCGCCTTGTCGGGGCTGGAGATGTCGCCATCGGCCGGCAGGCCGATGCTGATCGCAACGCCCAGGCCGAGATCGGCGATGCTTTTGGCCAGCCTGCCGATATCGACATCGGCCGGATCGAGATAGGAGAACTCGATCAGGTCGAAGCCGGCTTCCTTGGTGTTGGCGAGCGTGCGTTCGAGATCCGCCTGCGCCGAGCTCGCAGACCAGACGAAAGAGTGGATTCCAATGCGCGACATGATCATCTCCGTCCGATGAATGAGGCGCGGCCGGACCGATCCGGCCGCGCCAGCCTTGGGAGCAGGCTTTTTAGCGGGCCGCCGTCCAGCCCTTGTAGTCCTTCAGGTTCTCGGCGGTGATCAGCTTCGGATCGAGCAGCACCGTCGGCTCGGCCGGCTTCTTGCCTGCAAGCACATCCGCCGCCATCGTCAGCGACTGGCCGGCCATGACATAGGGATCCTGCGAAGCCGAAGCCTTGATCATCGAGGTGCCGGAGGCGAACTCCTTCTCGATGTCGGGGGCGCCGTCGACCGCGGTGATGATGAATTCCGAGCGATTGAGCTGCTTGGCGGCGAGCTGCGCGCCGATCGCCGTCGGATCGTTGATGGCGAACACCGCGTCGATCTTGTCGAAGCGGGTGAGCAGCGACTGGAACACTTTCAGGCCGCCGTCGCGCGAGCCTTCGGCGTTCTGGTCGTCGGACAGGACCTTGATGTCGGCGTGCTGCGCAAGCACGTTCTTGCAGCCCTTGACGCGCTCCAGGATCGAGGACGAGGCCGGACCGTTGAGGATGACGTAGTTGCCTTTGCCGCCGGTGTGGTCGACCAGATACTGGCAGGCCTCCTCGCCAGCCTTGACGTTGTTGGTCATCACGGTGACGTCGGCGCCCGGCGCCGAGACGTCGAAGGCGGCGACGACGATGCCGGCCGCCTGCGCCTTCTTGACCGCGGGCGCGATCGCCTTGGCGTCGACGGCGTTGAGCATGATGACGTCGACGCCGGCGGCGATGAAGGAATCGATCTGCGAGACC
>NZ_RZRY01000709.1:0-3116 GCF_003998035.1 Mesorhizobium sp. M2A.F.Ca.ET.039.01.1.1
GTTGACGTTGTTTTCGAGGATAATCGGCACATCGATCTTGCGGCGAAGGGCGTGGAGCACCGCGTCCGGGCCGTTGCCCTGGCCATTGCCGAGGCGGCTGTGCGAGACGATGCGCGGCACCGCAACCGCGATGCTGCGTAAGGTGCGAAAAGCCTTGCCGACCTTGGCCGGGATCGATTTGGCTACCGCAAGAATGAACGCCCCGGTCTCGTCGACGGTCGCTCCGTCCGGAATGCTCTCTTCCACCGTCGCCAGGGGCTGGGCATCCATCGAATAGGCGACGGCGCGCACCTGTGCCGCGCCGACATCGATGCCGATCACATAGCCGGCGCCTGGGCCGATGCCATAGATGGTGGCGGTCCGCCCGATGGCGCCGCGTTCCGTCCCACGCGACGAGACAAGGCCAAGCGCGCTGAGCTCGGAAACGGCGGCCGACATGGTCGGCTTGGAGAGTTCCAGCATCGAGCCGAGCTTCGGCCGGGTCACTGGCCCCTGCGAGGCCAGCAGGCGCAGCACGGCGCGGGCGCTTTCCGTCAGGCTGGGGATTTCGGATGGAGCCATCTGCGACGTTGTTCCGCCTTCATCCTCTCGGCGCTCGGCCGATCGCGCCGGCTCGCATATCACGAATCAACCGCGACCATTACCATTGTGCTGCGTTTCGGCGGATTGCGCGAATGCGCCCTACTGAGCGAACAAGCTTGGCGTCCCGAAGAACTAAAGCTCCGTCGGCGACCAGGGCTTGAGCTTGGTATCGGTTTGCCGGTAGCGGAAGGTAATGTCGGTCAATCCGGCCGCGTCCTGCATGTTCGCGACGACCATCTGCAGCGCAACGATCTCCAGGATGCCGTCCGCGATCGCATTGCCCAGCGCCGGGATAACGATCACGGCGAGCTTCTCCCTGGCAGCGATATCGGTCCGTTGCGTGATCAGCGCCGAGGGGCAGCCGAAGCCGGCGACGTCCTGCGCGATCTTGACCTCGCGGTCCTCGCCAAAGGCGATCAGGCCGGTGGCGGCGTCCTGCGATTCCATCGGGCCATGCAGATAGTTCAGCGTGTCCCAGCCGGAGGCGGGAATCCGGACCGCCTCGCGAATCAGCATCGCTGCCTCGCCCGCATTGGCAAAGCCAATGCCGGCACCCACGATGTCGATGGCGGCGCGACCGCCAAGCAGCCTTGCCGCCCGACCGGTGCTCTCCCAACCATCGGCCAACAGCCGCTCGACCGCCTCCGGCAGTTGCGCCCAGTCGAAGGAGCCGCCGGCGATCTTGTCGACCAGCATGCCGAGCGCGAGCAGAGTTCCGGTGTAGCCGGTCGAACTGGCGCCATTGTCGGCGCCCGATGCCATGGCGATCACCGCGCCGGTGATGTCGGCCAGCGGATTGTCGGCGCCGCGGCAGATGGCGAGGCGCGGATAGGCCTTCGCCTCCCGCATCACATCGGCGATTTCGCGGCTCTGGCCGGAGGCCGACAGGGCGACAAAGGCATCCGCCGCCGCATCCGTCCGGCCATAGAGTTCGGTCGGCACGAAGGCGAAACCCCGCCGACCGAACTGGCGCAGATAGAAGGCGCCCGCGAGGGCCGCCTGATAGCTGGCGCCAATGCCGGCAAAGCCGATCGTGCCGTCGGCAAAGCCAGACAGGTCGACCGTGTCGAGCGCCCTTGCCACGGCCTGCCTTCCGATTTCCAGGCTTTCGGCCTGGCGCAACACCGCGGGGCGGTAACCGATACGCTTCATGTCAATGCTCCTCGATCCGCCCTCAGCCGTCGCCACGCTTCTTGCCCGCGAATAGACGTCCGGCCAAAGCCACCGCGCCGATCACCGGCGGCTCGCGCAGCAGGACCACGCGGCTTGCCGGCGACACGGACGCCATCGCCTTGACGAAAGCTTCCAACAGCATCGGCTGCTCGGCAATGACGCCGCCGCCGGCGACGACCAGCGACGGATCGGCGCCGCGTTCGATCAGCAGTTGCACAAGCGCCGCGAGCCCCTCCCCGCCTTCCTCGATGACGCGCGAAGCGAGCGGCGAACCGGCGTTCGCGGCATCGAAGACAGCGTTGGCATAGCGGCCCCAGGCAGCGGCGCCGCGTGTCTCGTTGAGCAAGATGCCGAGCTTGGTCTGGTCGTCGGTTCCGATCTCGCGCATAAGCATCGCAATCAGCGGATCGCCCTCCTGGCCGCGATCGAGAGCGCGGCGGATCGCCTTGGCGGCCTCGCGCACCAGCGCCGCCGCGCTTCCTTCATCGCCCAGGATCCAGCCCCAGCCGCCGGCGGCAAGCATCTTGCCCTCGGCCGTGCGCGCGACCGCGATCGAACCGGTTCCGGCCACAACGCCGATGCCTTGGACAAAGCCGGCGGCAGGCACCATCAGCTCGGCATCGTTGACCACCTGCACGCTGGTTTTCAGATTGGCCGACAGCAGCGCTTGGAAGCGCCGGCACTGCTCGTCGGTATCGCAGCCATGCGCGCCGACCGCAACCGCGGCAGGCGCTGAACCGCCGCAAAGATCCATGGCGATGGCCGACAGCTTCGCCGCATCGGCCTCCATCTGGCGGATCCGCCATTCGTCGGTGATAACCGTCTTGTCGAACAACACGGTGTCGCCGCGACGCCCCATGATGCGCGTCTTGGTGCCGCCTATGTCCACGCCCACCAGCAGGTTCCGATCCACGCACATTCCCTTCGCCAGCCGCGCCGCCCAAGCTTCGCGCGAACACTGCAACCACGTTAGTTAGGAAACTTTACAAACTATCTTTCCAGACGGCAAGAACTATGATTTGATCAACCCCGTCGAAGCGCATGAAGCGCTGAATGGGAGATCAGGAAGATGAGCAGGAGAAGGATCGGCCTGGCCCTCGCGGCCGCCTCTTTCGCATGGGGATTTGCAACAAGTCTGGCGCACGCGACCGACATCTCGTTCTGGACCTGGCGCCAGGAAGACAAGGCCGCCTATAACGAGCTCTTCGCCGACTTCACCAAGGCGAACCCGGACATCCACGTGAAGTTCGAGTCCTTCCCGGACGAGAACTACCCGACCATCGTCTCGACGGCATTGGCGGGCGGCAAGGGCGGCGACGTCATTCACACGCACGCCTATGGTTGGCTCGAGCAGTTCGTGA
>NZ_RZRY01000070.1:0-15780 GCF_003998035.1 Mesorhizobium sp. M2A.F.Ca.ET.039.01.1.1
GTGACGGGGAGAAAGACGCTGTCACCGACGCCGGCTCAAGCCTTGCCCGGCACCGTCCTGATCACCGTGCCCCACGGGTCTTCCCGCGAAGTCTCATCCTTCACATTATCCGAGCGCATCTCTACCCAGGCGAGGCCTGAGCGTGACGGATCGCGACGGCCGGCGCCGGCGCTTTGCCAGGCATTGGCGCCGATATGATGGTGGTAATGGCCGGACGACAGGAACACCGCCTGGCTGCCATATTTGGCGACGGTGTCGAAGCCGAACTGGTCGTGCCACCAGGCCTCCGCGTCCTCCGGCCGGCCGACGCGCAGATGCACATGGCCGACAATGGCGTTTTCCGGCGCGCCCTGCCAGCCGGCATCGCCCGCCGGCACGCTGCCCACCACCGCTGGCAGGTTCAGCCGCTCGGTCGCCATGGCGACCTTGTCGCCGTTCCATTTCCAGTCCTGCGGACGGCGGTCGGCATAGATCTCGATGCCGTTGCCTTCCGGATCGGTCAGATAGAGCGCCTCGCTGACCAGATGGTCGGAAGCGCCCTCGATGCCGATACGGTTGGCGGCGGCGTGGCTGATCCAGCGGCCAAGGTCCGCTCGCGACGGCAACAGGAAAGCGGTGTGGAAAAGGCCGGCGCTGCGCGGATCGTCGGGCTTCGCCGAAGCATCCTGTTCAAGCACCAGCAATGGCCGGTTGGCGGCGCCAAGCGTGATCGCGCCATCGGCGCGGCGCAATTCCTGCAGGCCGACGACCGCGCGATAATAGGCGGCAAGGCTCTCGGCATCGCGCGCCTTCAACCCGACACGCGACACGCTGACCGGGGTGGTCGCGGCAAAAGGCAGTTCGCTCATCAAACTCTCCGTTTGGGCGGCGCCTATTCCCCAAATGGGGGTTCCAGGCCGCCAGCTCTTGTTCCCCCTCCAAATCGTCGATTGCGATCGTTCACACAAGAGAGCAAGAATCGAACAAGTTGTTCACAATTACGGCCATCCCGATGTTAGCGACAGGGTTGCAGCCGCCACAGCCGCTCGCTACATCGGCGTCATGAAAGTGAAAGACGCAGATATCCTGATCGTGCCGGGCTACACCAATTCCGGCCCCGAGCACTGGCAGACCCGCTGGCAGTCGAAACTGTCGACGGCGCGTCGGGTCGAGCAGGCGGAGTGGACCAAGCCCGTGCGCGAGGATTGGACGGCGAGCGTGGCGAACGCCGTCAACGAAGCTGAGCGGCCGGTGGTGCTCGTTGCCCATTCGCTTGGCGTCACGACGGCGGTGCAGGCCATCCCGCAATTCAGGAAGCCCATCGCCGGCGCCTTCTTCGTCGCGCCACCGGATGTGTCCAATCCGGAAATCAGGCCGAGGCACCTGATGACCTTCGGCCCTTATTCGCGCGATCCCCTGCCCTTCCCGTCGATCGTGATCGCCAGCCGCAACGACCCGTTCTGCGCTTTCGAGGTCGCCGAGGACATTGCCGCCGCCTGGGGATCGCTCTTCATCGACGCCGGCGAGGCCGGCCATCTCAACCACGACGCCGGTTTCGGCCCGTGGCCCGAGGGGTCGATGACCTTCGCCAAATTCCTGACGGAACTGAAGCAGCCCTGAGACGACCCAAGGTGTGTTGAGATTCAGGTCAGGCCGAGTCGGAGTCGAAGACGGGCGCGAAGCGGCCAAACTGGGCGGTTTCCGAGAACCGGAGCGGAGCGTACTTGATGTACGTGAGCACCGGAAGCGCAGGAAACCGCCATTTGCAGGCCGGCCTCACCCGAATATCAGCACGCCTTAGGCGCCGATGGAATCCCGCATGCTCTTCAAAAGGGTCTTCGCGCCGAGCGAGATCAGCGTGTGGTCCGAGCCCATGGCGAGCAGCCGATAGCCCATCGACACCACGCGGCCGGCCATTGCCGGCTCGATGACGTAGATCGCCGCATGCTTGCCGGCCTTGCGCGTCCGCTCGGCGATCGAAGCGACCGTCTCCATCATGCTTTCCAGCGTCGAATTGACGGTCGTTCCGTTCGACCAGGCGATCGAGAAATCCGACGGGCCGACGAAGATGCCGTCGATGCCGGGCGTATCGAGGATGCCGTCGAGCGCCTCGAATGCCGCCCGCGTCTCGACCATCGCGAAGGCCATTGTGCGCTGGTTCGAGTCGCGCAGCCATTCGGCGTGGTCGCCCTTGCCGTGGCGCGGGAATGCGTAAGTCGGCCCCCAGGATCGCTCGCCCATAGGCGGATATTTCATCGCGGCGGCGAACTGCCGTGCGTCGGCCACCGAGTTCACCATCGGCGCGATCACCGCCTCGGCGCCGAAATCGAGCGCGCGGCTCGCCATGTCGAAGCGCCCGACCGGAATGCGCACCAGCGCGGGCTTGTTGGCGGCCAGCACCGGCGCCAAGCCGCGCAGCACGCTGTCCTCGTGGTGGCCGCCATGCTGCATGTCGAGGGTGACGGCGTCGAAATCCAGCTTGGCGATGATTTCCACCGTCAGCGCGTCCGGCACCCCCGACCAGGCGGTGAACAGCGTTTCGTCGGCGACCAGGCGGGATTTGAGCGACATCGGACCTTCCTTGATGACAACCCGCAGTTCAGCCGGAAACGACGGCAAAGGCAAAGAAAAACCGCCCGGTTTGGCCGGGCGGTCGATTGGTCCAGCTAGACTCCGGCCTCAGGCATTCTTGATCTGCTCGATCGCCTGCGCCATCAACTCGTCCATGGTGCGGCGGATCTGATGGTCTGACTGGTTGACGCCGGCCGCATCGAAATCCTTGCGAATCTTGCGGAAGACGTCATGGTCGCCTGCCTCCTCGATATCGGAGACCACCACTTCCTTGGCATAGGCTTCGGCATCGGCGCCGGATTTGCCCAGCTTCTCGGCGGCCCAGAGGCCAAGCGCCTTGTTGCGCCGGGCTGCGGCCTTGAAGCGAAGTTCCTCGTCGAAGGCGAATTTGCGCTCAAAGCCCTCTTCGCGGTCTTTCATGCTGCTCATGACGTCCCTCCGATCAATCCGATTCGCGTTCGCGGTGAATATGTGTGATGGGCAAGCACAAATCAAAAGGCCGCGACCCGGTCAATATACTTCGTCGCATGCTGCGCTGCGGCATTTCAGTCCCGAAAGCGGTTGATTCGCCGGATTTGGCGATTGAGCAAACCAGGCGATTGCGATAACACCGGCATTGAACGCCGCCGTCGCCATACTAATTTAGGCAGACGGACAGGAACCGGTCATTTGCCGCCTGCCCGCAGACCCAGAGAAAAAATCAAATGAAAAATCGCCGCCGCATCTACGAAGGCAAGGCCAAGATCCTCTATGAGGGACCTGAGCCCGGGACGCTGATCCAGTTCTTCAAGGACGACGCCACCGCCTTCAACAAGAAGAAACATGAAGTGGTCGATGGCAAGGGCGTGCTCAACAACCGCATTTCCGAGCACATCTTCAACCACTTGAACCGCATGGGCATCCCGACCCACTTCATCCGCCGGCTCAACATGCGCGAGCAGTTGATCAAGGAAGTCGAGATTATCCCGCTCGAGGTCGTCGTGCGCAATGTCGCCGCCGGCTCTCTGTCCAAGCGCCTCGGCATCGAGGAAGGCACGGTGCTGCCGCGCTCGATCATCGAATTCTATTACAAGGCCGATGCGCTCGACGATCCGATGGTGTCGGAAGAGCACATCACTGCCTTCGGCTGGGCAAGCCCGCAGGAAATCGACGACATCATGGCGCTGGCCATTCGCGTCAACGACTTTCTTTCCGGCCTGTTCCTCGGCGTCGGCATCCAGCTCGTCGACTTCAAGATCGAATGCGGCCGCCTGTTCGAGGGCGACATGATGCGCATCGTCGTCGCCGACGAAATCTCGCCGGATTCCTGCCGGCTGTGGGATGTCGCCACCCAGGACAAGCTCGACAAGGACCGCTTCCGCCGCGACATGGGCGGCCTCGTCGAGGCGTATCAGGAAGTCGCCCGCCGTCTCGGCATCATCAACGAGAACGAGCCGCCGCGCCCGACGGGTCCGGTCCTCGTCGCCTCTTCCGATGCGCCCAAGGGCCTGAAGCACTAATACCGACCGGCCTGCTGGGCAATGGCAGGTCCACCGCCCGATCCATCACTTAGGAGTATCGATGAAAGCCCGCATCACCGTGACCCTCAAGAACGGCGTCCTCGACCCGCAGGGCAAGGCGATCGAGCATGCCCTCTCCGGATTGGGCTTCGACGGCGTCGGCCAGGTTCGCCAGGGCAAGGTGTTCGACATCGAACTCACCGGAACCGACAAGGCCAGGGCCGAAGCCGATCTCAAGGCTATGTGCGACAAGCTTCTGGCGAACACGGTGATTGAGAATTACGCGGTGGAGATCGCTTAATGCCGTTGCTGGCTGAGTACAGCAAAGCCGTCGATCAAATGCCATCGCTTTTCGAGCAATTACTCAGTTGCGACCTCAAACCGGCAAGCCCTCGTGCCGGGTTCCCCAAAAGACCGGGAGTGTACGCTCTCTATGAGGATACAACGCCAATCTATGTCGGTCGCGCCAAAAATATCTGGCAGCGGATCGGTAACCACATAGGTGGACGCCCCGAACAATCTTCTTTTGCATTCAAGATTGCTCGTGAAAAAACCGGCCGGCTAGCGACTTACAAACCGGAAGGTTCTCGAAAAGCTCTTATGCTCGATGAGATTTTCAGAACTGCGTTTACAGATTGTATGACGCGTATCCGCGCTCTGAAAGGTCGCTACGTTGTGATCGAAGATGATATTCTGCAACACCTTTTCGAAGTATATGCGGCTCTCGCACTGAAAACACCCTACAACGAATTTAGGACAAGCTAATGAAATCAGCCGTCGTCCTCCTGCCTGGCCTCAACCGCGACCGCGACATGATCGCGGCGCTGACCAAGATTTCCGGCCAGACGACGGCGACCATCTGGCAGACCGACACAGAGATCCCCGATGTCGACCTGATCGCCATCCCCGGCGGCTTCTCCTTCGGCGACTATCTGCGCTGCGGCGCGATCGCGGCGCGCATGCCGGTGATGCGGGCGGTGGCCGAAAAGGCCGCCAAGGGCGTGACCGTCATCGGCGTCTGCAACGGCTTCCAGATCCTGGTCGAGGCGGGACTACTGCCCGGCGCCTTGATGCGCAACGCCTCGCTGAAATTCGTCTGCCGCCAGGTAAAGCTCGAGATCACCAACGCCAACACCATGTTCACCCGGCACTACAAGCCCGGACAGATCATCCGCTCACCCGTGGCGCATCATGACGGCAACTACTTCGCCGATGCCGAGACGCTCGCCCGGCTCGAAGGCGAAGGCCAGGTCGTGTTCCGCTACGCCGAAGGCACCAATCCCAACGGCTCGATCAACGACATTGCCGGCATCGTCAACGACAAGGGCAACGTGCTCGGTCTGATGCCGCATCCCGAAAACCTGATCGAGGCGGCGCATGGCGGCAATGATGGACGCGCGCTGTTCGAAAGCGCGCTCGGCCTCGCGGCTTGATCCTTTTCGGAACGCGGGGGCGGACTGACCATGAGACCGACGATCGCTCGCCTTGCTCTCCTGGCCGCCGCCGGGCTCGCCTTGGCTTCCTGCCAGTCCAGCCCCAAGACGACGCCGGTTCCCTCGGGCAAAAGCGCCTCGCTGCTTGCCATGGAACAGGTCGCCATCGCGGCGCATAAATGCTGGATCGCCAGCAAGGATCCGGCCTTCAAGGCCTACCAGATGGCCAATGAGCTCAATTCCTACAGCGGCACGCCGCGCTTCCTGCTGGTGCCCGCCAAGCACTATGGCGGCAAGCCGCTGCTGGTCGTGCAGGCGCAGGGCAATTCCAGCCGCGTCGATGTGTTCGGGCCGCTGATGAACGAGCCGCTCGGCGCGCGCATCGGTTCCGACATCGCCCGCTGGCAGGCCGGAAACCCGTCCTGCGCGGCTGCCGCGTAAACCTGCGATGAGCCGGTTCCTGCAGATGGCGGGACTGGTCATCGGGCTGATTGCGCTTGTCCTGCAGGCCGCAATCACCATTCCGGCGTCGATGGCGGCCGGGCGCAGCCTACTTGGCTCGATCGTCTTTCTTCTCAGCATCTTCACCATCTTGACCAACATCGCCGCCGTGATGGTGCATGCTTCGCTGCTATCGCCCACCGGCTATGCCTGGTTCCCGGCCTTCGCCGGGCAGCGCATGCGCGCCGGCGTCGCGGTCGCCATCACCCTGGTCTTCATCGTCTACGCGACCGTGCTGGCAGGACTTTGGCAACCACAGGGCCTGTTCCTGCTTTGCGACATCCTGCTCCACTACGTCACGCCGCTGATCTTCGTGCTGTGGTGGCTCACCGCGGGCGCGGATGGCTCGACGCGCTGGCGCGATATCTCCTGGTGGATGATCTATCCGCTGGCCTATCTCGCCTACGCGCTGATCCGCGCGCCCTTCGCCGGCGAAGTACCCTACCCGTTCCTCGACGTGGCCAAGAACGGCGCGGCCAGCGTCGCCGTTTCGGCTGCGGGCGTCACGGCGCTGTTCGTCGGATTGAGCGTGCTTGCCGTGCTGATCGACCACGGCATCGGCGGGTTGCGGGGAAAACCCGCAACCCGCGTCCAATCTGGCCGTCGATAGGTTGTCATTCGACGACGGGGCATCACTCCCAGAACGACCTGATTCCTTCGCGATGGGCATCGCAGCGCGAGATGCCGATGTCCTTGAGCTGCTCGTCCGTCATCTCAAGCAGTGCGAGGCGGCCGCGCCGACGCTCGAGCATGCGGCCGATCTGCGTAGCGATGGAACGGAGCACAACCACCATGCGGCCGACGAAGCTGCGATGGGCCAAGAGCTCGGCCTGCGCGCCCAAAGCCGGGCGAGCATAGCGAATTGTATCAATTGTATCCATTGTCGTTCTACCTTGTCTCGATTGTACCTTTCCAATCGCGGGCTCGATATGGATTGACTCATCGCGCTGTGCAATATAGAAAATTGTCACCATGACAAATTGGCTCCCTGACCTCTCCACTGGCTCCGGTCCGCTCTATCAGCGTCTTGCTGACAGCATTGAGTCAGATATCGACAAGGGCGTCATCGATGCCGGTGCAAAACTGCCGCCGCAGCGCGACCTCGCCTATGACATCGGCACGACCGTCGGCACCATCGGCAGGGCCTATCAGCTGCTGCGCGAACGCGGTCTGGTGAGCGGCGAGGTCGGGCGCGGCACCTATGTGCTCGGCCAGCGCGCCGAGGCGCCGAAACCTGACGTCGAACCTGGCTTGCAAGGCACGCGCCCCATCGACGCGCCGAGCGGCAAGCTGCGCTTCGACAGCACCGCCGCGCCCGATGTCGGCCAGGGCGCCGTGATCGCCGACATGCTGGCGCGCACCGCGCAGGAACATCCGTACGATATCTCGAGCTACACGCGTGATTTTCCCGAGCGCTGGTACGAGGCGGGCAGCCGCTGGTTGGCGCGGAATTCCTTCCGCCCCTCGCCCGATTCGATCGTGCCGACGCTGGGCACCCATGCCGCGGTCATGGCGGCGATCGCGGCGCTGACCATGCCCGGCGACTACGTTGTCTTCGAGCACCTCACCTATTCCCAGATCGCGCGCAGCGCCGGGCTGATTGGGCGACGCATCGCGCTGGTCTCGACTGACGACAACGGCATCGACCCGGATGATTTCGAGCGCGTCTGCGCACAGAAACATCCAAAGGTCATGTTCCTGATGCCGACCGCGAAGAACCCCACGCTGGTGACGCTGTCGGCGGAGCGGCGCCAGGCGATCGCGCGGATCGCGCGGGAGTACAATGTCGCGCTGGTCGAGGACGACCTTTACGGCGAGCTCACCGACGACCCGACGCCGTTGCTGGCCGAATATGCGCCCGAGCGCACCATCGTCGCCGGCGGCCTGTCGAAGTCGGTCGCCGCCGGCGTGCGCGGCGGCTGGCTTTCCTGCCCGCCGGCCTACCGCCACCGCATCCTTGTCGCCCACAAGATGATGACCGGCGGCCTGCCATTCCTGCTGGCCGAAGTCGGCACGAGGCTGGTGACGTCGGGGCAGGCAAGCGGTATCCGCAAGCGCTGCATTGCCGAAATCCAGGCGCGCCTTGCCATCGTGCGCGAGGTGCTGGCGGGCTTCGACTTCAAGGCGCGGGACAACGTGCCCTTCGTCTGGCTGACCTTGCCCGACCCGTGGCTGTCCGGCACCTTCAAGAACGCCTGCCTGGCACAGGGCGTGCTCATCGACGACGAGGACGAGTTCAAGGCCGGCCGCTCCGAGCAGGTTTTTCACGGCGTGCGCTTCGGCGTCTCGCAACCGCGGCAAAGCCAGGATGTCGCCGGCGGCGTCGCCGTCATCCGCCGCCTGCTCGACGAAGGCCGCGCCGGCTACGACAGTTTTTCCTGATCAAGCCTGAAAGCCCAGACCTAAGCACCGCCGGAGTGGCAGTTTTCCGGCGTTTTCCCTATCTGGTGGGGGTGTATCGCGCGAAAGCTTGCGATAAGAGGAGACTCGAAGAACCTCCCCTCTCCCACGGACAAAAATCGCCGCTCATGACCATTTCCAATTCCGTGCCGATCACCCCCGAGCTCGTCGCCGCGCATGGGCTGAAGCCCGACGAATACCAGCGCATCCTGGATCTGGTCGGCCGCGAGCCAAGCTTCACCGAGCTCGGCATCTTCTCGGCGATGTGGAACGAGCACTGCTCCTACAAGTCCTCGAAGAAATGGCTGCGCACCCTGCCGACCAGCGGTCCGCAGGTCATCCAGGGTCCGGGCGAGAATGCCGGCGTGGTCGACATCGGCGACGGCGACTGCGTCGTCTTCAAGATGGAGAGCCACAACCACCCCTCCTACATCGAGCCCTATCAGGGTGCCGCGACCGGCGTCGGCGGCATCCTGCGCGACGTCTTCACCATGGGCGCGCGGCCGGTCGCGGCGATGAACGCGCTGCGCTTCGGCGCGCCGGATCATCCCAAGACCCGGCATCTCGTCGCCGGCGTGGTTTCCGGCGTCGGCGGCTACGGCAATTCCTTCGGCGTGCCGACGGTCGGCGGCGAGGTCAACTTCGACGCCCGCTACAACGGCAACATCCTGGTCAACGCCTTTGCGGCGGGCCTTGCCAAGACCAATGCCATCTTCCTGTCGCAGGCCAAGGGCGTCGGCCTGCCGGTCGTCTATCTCGGCGCCAAGACCGGACGCGACGGCGTCGGCGCGCCACCATGGCCTCGGCCGAGTTCGACGACAAGATCGAGGAGAAACGCCCGACCGTGCAGGTCGGCGATCCCTTCACCGAAAAATGCCTGCTGGAAGCCTGCCTCGAGTTGATGGCGTCGGGCGCCGTCATCGCCATCCAGGACATGGGTGCGGCCGGCCTCACCTGCTCGGCGGTCGAGATGGGCGCCAAGGGCGATCTCGGCATCGAGCTCGACCTCGACAAGGTGCCGGTGCGCGAGGAGCGCATGAGCGCCTATGAGATGATGCTGTCGGAAAGCCAGGAGCGCATGCTGATGGTGCTGCGCCCCGAGAAGGAAGAGGAAGCCGAGGCGATCTTCCGCAAATGGGGGCTCGACTTCGCCATCGTTGGCAAGACCACCGACGATCTGCGCTTCCGCGTCATCCATCAGGGCGATGAGGTCGCCAATTTGCCGATCAAGGAGCTGGGCGACCAGGCGCCGGAATATGACCGCCCCTGGGTCGAGGCGAAGAAGCCGGCGCCGTTGGCCGCCAACGATGCGCCCAAGGCCGATGTCGCCGACGCGCTGCTCAAGATGCTGGGTGGGCCGGATCTCTCCTCGCGGCGCTGGGTGTGGGAACAATACGACACGCTGATCCAGGGCAACTCGCTCCAGCTTCCGGGCGGCGACGCCGGCGTGGTGCGCGTCGAGGGCCATCCGACCAAGGCGCTCGCCTTCTCCTCCGACGTCACGCCCCGCTACTGCGAGGCCGACCCATACGAAGGCGGCAAGCAGGCGGTCGCCGAATGCTGGCGCAACCTGACCGCCACCGGCGCGCTGCCGCTCGCCGCCACCGACAACCTCAATTTCGGCAATCCGGAGCGGCCCGAGATCATGGGCCAGTTCGTCGGCGCCGTTAAAGGCATCGGCGATGCCTGCCGCGCGCTCGGCTTCCCGATCGTCTCCGGCAATGTCTCGCTCTACAACGAAACCAATGGCCGCGGCATCCTGCCGACGCCGACCATCGGCGGCGTCGGGCTGATCGCCGACTGGTCGAAGATGGCGCGCATCGGCTTTGCCGCCGAGGGCCAGATGATCGTGCTGGTCGGCGCGCCGCCGAGCTGGGGCAGCCATCTCGGCCAGTCCGTCTATATGCGCGACATCCACGGCCGCGCCGACGGTCCGCCGCCGCCGGTCGATCTCGCGCATGAAAAGCGCGTCGGCGACCATGTGCGCTCGCTGATTGCATCCGGCGTCGTCACCGCCGCGCACGACATCTCCGACGGCGGCCTGGCGATAGCGC
The DNA here is from genome assembly GCF_003998035.1 of Mesorhizobium sp. M2A.F.Ca.ET.039.01.1.1. Taxonomy (NCBI): domain Bacteria; kingdom Pseudomonadati; phylum Pseudomonadota; class Alphaproteobacteria; order Hyphomicrobiales; family Phyllobacteriaceae; genus Mesorhizobium; species Mesorhizobium sp. M2A.F.Ca.ET.039.01.1.1. The sequence continues at coordinate 10,438 of NZ_RZRY01000070.1, forward strand.
TCGCCGAAATGGCGATGGCCTCCGGCATTGGCGCCGCCATTCCGGGGCTCACCGGCACCGATCCGATTCCGGTCTGGTTCGGCGAGGACCAGGGCCGCTACCTGCTGACGCTGTCGATCGACCCGCAGAGCGGCGAATGGGACAGGATCCGCCAGGAACAGGAGAAGCTCGGCATCTTCGCGCCCTGGATCGGCACCACCGGAGGGCGTGACTTGAAACTGGGTGACGCACGGCCGGTCCCGGTCAGCGAGCTGAAGGCTGCCCATGAAGGCTGGTTCCCGCGCTTCATGGACCAGGCCAGTTGACCAGGCTGACTGTGAAGGCGCTGATCGCAGTCGTCTTCTGGCCTTCGCTGTTCTTCTTCTGGTTCCTCGGCCCGTTCGTTTTCTTATTGCTGTCGACCACCTCGAGCGAGGAGTGCGCACGGCTGGAAACCCGCGACGAGTTCCTGGCCGCGGCCAATGCCGCTTTGCCGATGCTCGTCTTGCAGACCCTGATCTACGCGGTTCCGATCGTCTGCCTGGTGCTGTGGGACAGGCTCGCGCCGGAGCCGGCGCGAACACGGCATATCGCGACCTGCATCAAGCTCTTCATCGTTGCCGCGATCATCGGAGCGACTTGGGACTATGGCTCGTCCTTGATCTGCGACGGCTATGGCCAACCCTTCTTCTCGTCCGCCTGGCGAATGACGAGCTATCTTCCCATCGTCGGCCTGCTGATCAACATCCCGCTTTATATACTCACCTTCAGCCTTGGCCGGGCCTTCTCGACCCGCGATGACATCACCGAAGATGGCGTGATCCATTCGAAGCAGGACAATTCTTAGGCCGCTGTCGCGGACGGAACGGCTTCAATCCGGGTCGGAAAGGCTTTAGGCTCGCGAGTCAGATCATACCGGTGCTGCCTAGCTGCCCCGCTTGAAACAGGATTTTGCCATGGCAATGGATGCCCACGACATCGAAAAACTGATCAAGGAAGGCATTCCGGACGCCAAGGTGACGATCCGTGATCTCGCCGGCGACGGCGACCATTACGCGGCGGAGGTCGTTGCCGAAAGCTTCCGGGGCAAGAGCCGGGTCCAGCAGCACCAGATGGTCTATGACGCGCTGAAGGGCAATATGGGCGGCGTGCTGCACGCGCTGGCCCTGCAGACCAGCGTCCCGGACTGAACGCTGCCATCCTCTCAGGCTTGGCACAAAATCGCGTTATCCCTTGCGCCATTCAAGTAGCGTCGCGGCTAAAGTCTTGTTTCAGCCACCCTATGGGTCTATTTGAAGGACATGCTTCGAGCCTGACTCCCACAGGCGTGAAAGGATTGTCCATGACCGGCATCAGCGACTACATCGACAATGAAGTGAAGAGCAACGACGTCGTGCTCTTCATGAAGGGCACCCCGGGCTTCCCGCAATGCGGCTTTTCCGGCCAGGTAGTGCAGATCCTCGATTACATCGGGGCCGACTACAAAGGCGTGAACGTGCTCGACTCGGCCGAATTGCGCCAAGGCATCAAGGATTATTCCAACTGGCCGACCATCCCGCAGCTCTATGTGAAGGGTGAATTCGTCGGCGGTTGCGACATCGTCCGTGAAATGTTCCAGGCCGGCGAGTTGCAGGACTTCCTGGTCGAAAAGGGCGTCAGCGTCAAAGGCGCAGCCTGATTCAATCTTGCTCGCCGGCGGAGGCTAACTCTCCGGCCGGCAAGCATCGCCCGGGGCCGCCCCCACCTCGGCAATCATGAACCCGCATCTCGGGGATGAGACGAACCAGCGCGCCGGCCAGCCGGCGCTTGTTCGTTGAAAGATCGGACTTTGCCGTGGACAAGCAGGTAGAAGCGTCGCAACGGGCAAGCAGCTTGCCCATTCCGCGCTGGGAATTCATCGCGCTGTGCGCAGCGCTGATGGCGCTCAACTCCCTGGCCATCGACATCATGCTGCCAGCGCTGCAGCAGATCGGCGCCTCGCTTGGCGTCGAGAGCGAGAACCACCGCCAATATGTCATCACCGCCTATATGCTTGGCTTTGGCGGCGGACAGCTTTTGTTCGGGCCCATTTCGGATCGCTTTGGACGCCGCGCGCCGCTGGTCTTTGGCCTGGTGGTCTATGTCGTGGCCGCGGCTGCCGCCGCCATAGCGCCCAGTTTCGCTTTGTTGCTGACCTGGCGTCTCATCCAGGGCATCGGCGCGGCTGCGACCCGCGTCATCGCCGTCTCGATCGTGCGCGACACGTTCGAAGGCCGGCGTATGGCCGAAGTGATGTCGCTGATCTTCATGGTGTTCATGGCCATCCCCGTCATCGCGCCCGGCATCGGCCAGTTCGTCATGCTGTTCGCCACCTGGCACTGGATTTTCGTGACCATGGCCATCGGCGCGCTGATCGTTTCGACCTGGGCTCTGCTGCGCCTGCCGGAGACGCTGAATGCGGAATATCGCCGGCCACTCACGATAAGCTCGGTCGTCGGCGGCTTCCGCATCGTGCTCACCAACCGGCTCACGCTTTGCTATGCCTTCGCCAGCACCTTCATCTTCTCCGCCATGTTCGGCTTCATCAGCTCGGCGCAACAGATCTACATCGACATCTTCCATGTCGGCGAATTGTTCCCGCTGATTTTTGCCGGTGTTGCCGCCGTGCTTGCCTTCTCCAACTATCTGAATTCGCGGCTGGTCGGACAGATCGGAATGCGCCGTCTGTCGCAAGGCGCGCTGCTCATCTTCCTGTGCATCAGCCTTGCCTGGCTGGTCGTTTCGTTGGAGATGCAGATGCCGCTCTGGCTCTTCATCACCTTCTTTGCCGGCGCGATGCTGCCGTTCGGCGGTCTTGGCGCGAATTTCAACGCTCTCGCCATGGAGCCGCTCGGCGAGCTCGCCGGCACGGCGGCATCCATCCTTGGCTTCATGCAGACTTTTCTCGGCGCCCTGATCGGCGCGGCGATCGGCCAGGCCTACAACGGCACGGTCACGCCTCTGGCCGCAGGCTTCTGCAGCGTTTCTGTCGCGGCCCTGCTGATGATCCTGATCGCCGAGCGGGGCAGGATGTTCCAGCCGCACAATCCCCCTGTTTCGGGGCACGTCACCGATCTGCATTAGGTTGTCGTCTGGCTGGCGGTTGCCGGCCGGGGCGCGGTTTATTCCTATTCGGCCCAGAGCTCGCGGCGCAACTCGTCCCAGCTTTGCTTGTCCGGCGCGACCAGCAGGCCGCCGTCGACATGCGACGGCAGATAGGCGCTGCCGTCGACGCGCGCGACATGGCCGCCGGCTTCCTGATGGATCAGCGCGCCCGCGAGATGATCCCAGGGCATCAGCTTGTTGTAGAGCACGAAATGGGCGTGACCGCTCGCAAGCAGCCGATATTCATGCGCCGCGCAGCGATAGGCGAATTGCGACAGCGTCTTGGTCTGGTTGCGGGCGAGCCGCGAGCGCTCAGGCTCATCGAGGAACTGCCAGGAAACGGCGCCGGTCATCTGCGACATCGGCACCGGCGCCGCGACGCGGACCTTCTCCAGCGCGCCATGCGCGTGGCGGATATGGCTGCCCCCGCCCTTGGCGCCGATCAGCCAATCCTTGCCGACCGGATCGTGGATGATGCCGGCGACGGTCTCGCCATTGACGACGACGCCGGCCATGACGCCGAACAGCGGCACGCCGGAGGCGAAGTTGAAAGTGCCGTCGACCGGATCGATGACGAAGGCAAGCGCGGCATCGCCAAGGCCCGACAGCAACGCCGGATTGTCGGAGCAGGCCTCCTCGCCGACCACCATTGCGTCTGGAAATCGCTCGCGCAGCCGGGCGGTGATCAGCCTCTCGGCATTGACGTCCGCCTCGGTGACGAGGTCGGCGGCGGACGTCTTCTGGCGAACGTCGCCCTCGCCCAGCTTGCGGAAGCGCGGCATAATTTCCGCCCTGGCGGCCTCCGCGAGAAGTTCGGCCAGCCAGTCGATCGCGCGGTCGTCAAATGTCATCGGAAATGTCTTGCTCTGTGGTGAGGCGCGCGTCGAGCGCGGCGAAATCGAACAGTTTTCGGTCGAGCAGGTGCGAGGGCCTTACATTGGTCATGGCGCGGATCATCGTGTCCTTGCGGCCCGGCATGCGCTTCTCGATGTCGTCGAGCATCGCCTTCATGGCGTTGCGCTGCAGCCCTTCCTGGCTGCCGCAGAGGTCGCAGGGAATGATGGGGAATTTCATCGCGTTGGCGAATTTCTCGAGGTCGGCCTCGGCGCTATAGGCGAGCGGCCGCAGCACCATGACGTCGCCCTCGTCATTGAGAAGCTTGGGCGGCATGGCGGCGAGGCGCCCGCCATGGAACAGGTTCATGAAGAAGGTTTCGAGGATGTCCTCGCGGTGATGGCCAAGCACCAGCGCCGAACACCCCTCCTCGCGCGCGATGCGATAGAGATGGCCGCGCCGCAGCCGCGAACAGAGCGAGCAATAGGTGCTGCCCTCCGGCAGCTTGTCGGTCACCACCGAATAGGTGTCCTGGTATTCGATGCGGTGGGCGATGCCGTTGGCGTTGAGATAATCGGGCAGGATGTGTTTTGGGAAATTCGGCTGCCCCTGGTCGAGATTGCAGGCGAGCAGATCGACAGGCAGCAACCCGCGCCATTTGAGGTCGAGCAAAAGCGCCAGCAGGCCGTAGGAATCCTTGCCGCCCGAGAGCGCGACCAGCCAGCACTCGCCGGGCTTCACCATGGCGAAATCCTCGATCGCCTGGCGGGTGAGCCTCAACAGCCGCTTGCGCAGCTTGTTGAACTCGACCGAGGACGGCACGTCGCGAAACAGCGGATGGAAGCCGCCCTCGGCATCATCATCGATCGGCTCCAGGGATTTGAGGTCTGGCAGCATGTTCATGGCGCCGGCTCCGCGTTGTCAGCGCCCGGCTTAGCGGACCTGACCGCCAAAGAAAAGGCCGCCCCGAGAGGCGGCCTTGGATGCTGCGCTGATTGATATCGATCAGCGCGAGTAGAATTCGACGACCAGGTTCGGTTCCATCTGCACGGCGAACGGTACGTCCGACAGCCCCGGAACGCGTGCGAAGGTCGCGGTCATCTTGTTGTGGTCGGCTTCGATATAGTCCGGCACGTCGCGCTCGGCGAGAGCGACCGATTCCAGAACGATGACGAGCTGCTTCGACTTCTCGCGCACCTCGATGACGTCGCCCGGCTTGCAGCGGTACGAACCGATGTTGGTGCGCTTGCCGTTGACGTTGACATGGCCGTGGTTGACGAACTGACGGGCGGCGAAGATGGTCGGCACGAACTTGGCGCGATAGACGATCGCGTCGAGGCGCGACTCGAGCAGGCCGATCAGGTTCTCGGAGGTGTCGCCCTTGCGGCGGTTGGCCTCTTCATAGAC
>NZ_RZRY01000710.1:0-3093 GCF_003998035.1 Mesorhizobium sp. M2A.F.Ca.ET.039.01.1.1
ATCTTGCGCTGACCAAGGCGGGAGTTGCCGCCTATCGGGAAATGGTGCCGCTGGCGAAGGCGTTTGAAAGGGAGCTTCTGGGGAGGTTCAGCGCGGAGGAACGGGCGGCGATCGTGACGGGGATCGCGGCGCTGGAGGGGGCCTTGGAGGAAAAGGGCTGATAGGTTGGCGCGAGGCCCCCCTCTCTGTCCTGCCGGACATCTCCCCCTCTTGGGGGGAGATTAGATGTCACCCCGGCTTTCGCCAATCGGCAACATTGCAGGATGAGAGCCGGCGCCGAAACTGCCAATCTCCCCCCCTTGAGGGGAGATGTCCGGCAGGACAGAGAGGGGGCGAAGGAACTCGACGTTTCCTTAGAAGCCCCTCACCAATCCATCACCACCTTGCCCGAGCTGCCGCTCCGCATCGCATCGAACCCTACCTGAAAATCGTCGATCCCAATGCGGTGCGTGATCAGCCCCGAAACATCCAGCGGCCCCTGCACGAGCGCGATCATCTTGTACCAGGTCTCGAACATCTCGCGGCCGTAGATACCTTTGAGATGCAGCATCTTGAAGATGACCTTGTTCCAGTCGATCTCGAAGCCGGTGGGCGCGATGCCCAAAATGGCGATCTTGCCGCCATTGTTCATCGTGTCGATCATGTCGCGGAAGGCAGGCGCGGCACCCGACATCTCCAGGCCGACATCGAACCCTTCGCTCATGCCGATCGAAGGCATGACATCGCGCAGCTTTTCCTTCGAGGCGTCGACCACATGCTGGACGCCAAGCTTGCGCGCCAGATCCAGCCGGACCGGGTTGATGTCGGTGATGACGACTTTTCGCGCGCCGACGCATTGCGCGACCAGCGCGCCCATGATGCCGATCGGGCCGGCGCCGGTGACCAGCACGTCCTCGCCGACCAGATCGAAGGACAGTGCAGTGTGAACCGCATTGCCCAGCGGATCGAAGATCGCCGCGATCTCGTCCGGAACATCGTCCGGGATCGGCACGACATTGTGCTGCGGGATGACCATATATTCGCCAAAAGCGCCGGGGCGGTTGACGCCAACGCCGAGCGTGTTGCGGCATAGATGCCCTCGCCCGGCGCGGCAGTTGCGGCAATGGCCGCAGACGATATGGCCTTCGCCCGAGACGCGCTGGCCGACCTTGTATTCGGTGACCGCGGCGCCGAAATCGGCGACAGTGCCGACGAATTCATGGCCCGTCACCATCGGCACCGGCACAGTCTTCTGCGCCCACTGGTCCCAATTGTAGATGTGGACGTCGGTGCCGCAGATCGCGGTTTTCTTGACCTTGATCAGCACGTCGTTAGGGCCGATCTCCGGCACCGGCACCTCTTCCATCCAGATGCCCGGCTCAGCCTTGGCCTTCACCAGCGCTTTCATCATGTTCGACATTCTGTTGTCCTTCGAATCTATTGATCCGGAATCGTTTTCTAGCGCCGGGCGTTCAGGAAATGACGCCCAGTTCCTTGCCGACCTCGCCGAACGCTTCGACCGCCCGATCGATGTCGGCGCTGGAATGCGCCGCCGACATCTGGGTGCGGATGCGCGCCTGGCCCTTCGGCACGACCGGGAAGGAGAAGCCGATGACATAGATGCCGCGCTTCAGCATGCGCGCGGCCATCTCCTGCGCCAAAGCCGCATCGCCCAGCATCACCGGGATGATCGGGTGATCGGCGCCGGCCAGGGTGAAGCCCAGCTTACCCATGCTGGAGCGGAAGCGATCCGCATTGGCATATAGGCGCTCACGCAGCGCGTCGCCATGGCGAATCAGGTCGAACACTTTGATCGAAGCGCCGGCGATGGCCGGCATCAGCGTGTTGGAAAAGAGATAGGGCCGCGAGCGCTGGCGCAGCCAGTCGACCACCTGCCTCTTGCCGGACGTGTAGCCGCCGGAGGCGCCGCCCAGCGCCTTGCCCAGCGTGCCGGTGATGATGTCCACCCTCCCCTCGACACCGCAATGCTCTGCCGAGCCGCGGCCGTTCCTGCCGACGAAGCCGACCGCATGGCTGTCGTCGACCATCACCATCGCATCGTATTTTGCGGCCAGATCGCAGACGCCGCGCAGATTGGCGATGATGCCGTCCATCGAGAACACGCCGTCGGTGGCGATCAGCCGGAAGCGGCAGTCCTTTGCCTCTTTCAGCCTGGCCTCGAGATCGGCCATGTCGTTGTTGGCGTAGCGGAAGCGCTTGGCCTTGGAGAGCCTGACGCCGTCGATGATCGAGGCGTGGTTCAAGGCGTCGGAGATGATGGCGTCCTCCTCGCCAAGAAGCGTCTCGAACAGCCCGCCATTGGCGTCGAAGCAGGAAGAGTAGAGGATGGTGTCCTCCATGCCGAGGAAGGACGAGATCGTCGTCTCGAGTTCCTTGTGCTCCTCCTGCGTGCCGCAGATGAAACGCACCGAAGCCATGCCGTAGCCGTAGCGGTCGAGCGCCTGCTTTGCCGCGTCGCGCAGGTCCAGGCTATCGGCGAGGCCGAGATAATTGTTGGCACAGAAGTTCAGCACCTTTTCGCCGCCGACCTCGATCTCGGCGGACTGCATGGAGGAAATCACCCGCTCGGATTTGTAGAGCCCGGCCGATTTCAGCCCCTGGAGCTCGCTGTCGATGTGGGAAAGGAATGCTTTGCTCATGGGTCCGGCCCTGTTCGGTTCGAGGCCGGACTGTCGCGCCACGGCTGCAAAAAATCCATCGCAAAAGCGACCGCTTCGGTGGCGTCGCGAAAGCCGGACAGCAATCCTTCCCGGCGGTGCAACAGCAATGCGATCAAAAAGCTGTGCGCGGGAAACGACATGATAACCATCTTGCGAGCTTTGTCGCGCCGCCGCGATCGCCATCAGCCTCCTTTGCCGAGCTGTTAACCCTTTCAGGGCAAGCGTCTTCCCGTCACGCATCCAAGGCGGGAATCCGTCGACCGGAGGGTCACTTAGATCATGTCGCAGCAGCCAGTGCAGAGCGTTTCGCGCAAGCTGATCCTGCTCATCAAGACCGGCTACTGGCTGGCGCTCACGATTATTGCCGCCATGGTGGTGGCCTCCTTCATTCTTCTGCAGCAGCTGATGGCGCAGCAGCAGCACAATGATGCCC
>NZ_RZRY01000711.1:0-3085 GCF_003998035.1 Mesorhizobium sp. M2A.F.Ca.ET.039.01.1.1
TCATGGCAATGCCGGAATAGAGCAGCGCCGCGGCGGCGCCCGCCTCATAGGTGCCGAAGCCGGCGACGCCCTGCACTGGCAGGATGGCGGCTGCCTCCGCGCCGACGGCGCCGGGAAAGGCGGTCTGGAACGAGGTGTTGAGCAGCATGGCGAGCAGCCAGCCCTGCACGCCGAGCTTCAGCGCCCAGTTGGCGATCGTCCACCACCAGCCATAGCGCGAGCGCCCCGTCGCCTCAGTGAAGATGTCGCGCAATTTGCCGAGCTTGGAGACGATCCTGCCGCCGGCTGTCCAGTTGTGCGGCGCGCGGGCCCAGCGCGGCAGGTACCAGGCGGCGGCGATCAGCGCCGCAATGCCGGCGGCCCGCAGCGCCAGATGGAGGCCCGGCCAAACGAGGCAGGCCAGCACGCCGACGACGAAAGCGTCCTGCAGCCTGAACCAGAGAAGAGAGGCGCTGGCGCGCACGATCGACACGCCGAACACCTGACGCAACAGGATCGGAAAGGCCGTCTCGCCGCCGCGGAAGGGAACGACGTTGATCATGGCATTGTGGATCAGGATGATACGCAGCGCGGCGCCGAAGCGGCCGTTCACATCGTCGCGGAACTCGTCGCAGACGCGCAGCGCCCTGAGCACATAGGTGACGAACAGCGCTGCCGCGACCGCCACGAAGGCGCCGGGCGTGATGGAGGCGAAGGCATCGCCAACCATCTTCCAGCGCTGATCGCTGGCAAGCCATGCCAGCAGCGCCAGTGTGACGATTATCGATATCGCTCGCTTCAACCAATTCTCCGATGGCGCCACCGCCGCGTTGGAGCGGCTTATCCGGTGGTTCGACAATTCACGCCTTTATCCGCGGGTCGCTTCGCCGACGCGGCTCGACGGGCGCGCCGTCACGGGCGGGTGATCCTATAGACCAGCATCGTATCCGAATCCACAAGCTTGGTCGCAGTCTTGTCGAGGTGGTCGATCACTGCGTCATGAGGTTCGACGAACCATTGCCAGCGGCAACAGTCTCGGCTTGCCGCCGGCCGTCGCGCCTCGCAACTCACTTGTTTCTGCGCTGTCTAACATGTGGAGCAGCCCCCTGCCGAAGCTATTCTGGCGACATCCAATCGCCCAGGCAAGGTCAGACTATACAACATTGTAATATCCCTGGTTAACTAACGGCTTGTAGTGATCACTTGGGCCTCGACTCAGTTGACATCGGGCCGCGCGCGGCTGTTAATAGGCTCAAGGGCGCTGATCGCGCCGCCATTGGGCCGACAGGCCCGGGCATCGTGACGGCTCGCGGCAGGCCCCGAAGAAACATCTTCCAGATCATGGTTCATCGGCCCCGCCGTGTCGGGGTCGAGAGGGGGTATTGATATGTGCACGCGCATCGGAACGACAGCTGAAGCCACTTCGGCATCCGAACGGAGTCGACTTGAGTTGAGCAGGGCCGATCGGCTTGCCAGAGGCGGCTGGCTGGTTCCGCTCCTGGTCGCCTGCGGCCAGCTTGCTTTTAGCGGCGCCGCCGGCGCGGCTCCGGCGAAGACCGGTGCGGCCGTCGAGGCCGCTGCCAAGCCCGACATTGCTCCGACGGCTTTCGAGCTGCAGCTTCTCTACGCCGACCGCACCTGGAACTGGAAGAACGGCGCCGCCTATTTCGGAATGGACAGGCGCCTGCATGCCTGGACGAAGGGGGAAGATTCGCCGGCCGTCGGCGAAGGCCGCTGGCTGGTAACGGAAAAGGGCAAGATGTGCATGGAACTTGCCTGGCGGTCCAAGACCTACTCCACCAAGCCGCAGCGTACCTGCTACAGCCATCGTGTCGACAAGGGCAACATCGAGCAGCGCAAGGATCCCGATGGCACGTGGTATGATTTCAAGCACGCCAAGGACGATCCCGCCGACGAGCACCAGAAGTTCGAGGCGGGCAACACCAAGGGTGCTCAATTTGAAGCTGCCCGCAAATTGATCGACACCAAGAGCTGACGCAGCGTCAATGCTCGGCCAATTTTGGGCCGAGCAAGCGTGACGCTGGATCTGGAAAGTGGAGGCTCGCTGAGCCGGCCTTAGCCGAACTCAGCGAGCCCGCGCCCCGACACATTACTCACAGGGCCGACCGCCGGCCTTGCGGGCCGGCGTTTCTGATTGACGTTCGCGCCGCGCGGCGCGCGCAATGCGCGCGGCATGGCGGCCGAAGCGCCGGAATCGCGCAAGGCCGGACCGAGCCCGAAAAAGGGTGCGGCCGTCCTGACGATAGTGTCGATGTCGGAAAGTTGCGCCACGAAGCCCAGCTGTTCGCGGGCAAGGCCGGGGTCGGCGAAAAGCCCGGCCGGATCGCCGGGGCGTCGCGCCTTGTACATGACCGGGACCGGCCGCGATGTGATCCGCTCGACCGCCTCCATGATCTGCCTGATCGAGACCCCGCGGCCGGTGCCAAGGTTGACAGCAAGGCTTTTGCCGCCGGCCTCCAGATGCATGAGGGCCTTGAGATGCGCCCGGGCGAGGTCGCCGACATGGATGTAGTCGCGCACGCAGGTGCCGTCCGCTGTCTCGTAGTCGGTGCCGAAAACCTCGATCGCCTCGATCATGCCGGACGCCGCCATCAACACCCTGGGAATGAGATGGGTTTCCGGCGTGTGCCATTCGCCAAGCTCGCCGTCGGGGTCGGCGCCGCAGGCGTTGAAGTAGCGCAGGATCGCGTATTTCATCCCATAGGCCGCGGCATGGTCCTTGATGATCTGTTCGCCCATCAGCTTGCTGCGGCCGTAAGGGCTGATCGGGTTCTGCGACGAGGTCTCGCGCACGGGCAGCGCCTCGGGCATGCCATAGGTCGCGCAGCTGGAGGAGAAGATGATGTTGCCGATGCCGTTCGCCCGCGCGGCCTCGAGCACGGCGATCGTGCCGGCGACATTGACCGAATAATAGTCCGCCGGGTCACTGACCGACTCGCCGACATAGGCGAGCGCGGCGAAGTGGACGACCGCCTGCGGCCTGTGGCTGGCGATGGCCCGCTCGAGCGCGCCGCGGTCGCGGATATCGCCGACCACCAGCGGCCCCCAGGCCACCGCTTTCTCGTTGCCGCGGCTGAGATTGTCG
>NZ_RZRY01000712.1:0-3085 GCF_003998035.1 Mesorhizobium sp. M2A.F.Ca.ET.039.01.1.1
TCGCTGCAGGGCGCGCGCGTCGGTGAAGTCCTGGAAGACGATGACCAGGCCGCAGAACTGCTTGCGGTCGTTCATGATCGGCGACACCACCTGGCGGATGCTGCAGCGCGTGTCGTCGCGCCGCACGAGAACCGCGCGCGTGTTCTGGTCGCAACGAGGCTGTTCGCACGCCGAAGGACGCGTCAGGCCGATTCTCTGCCCGCTTTCCTCGTCGACCGCCCAATAGACATGGCCGAGCACCTTTCCAAGGGCTTCGCAGACGTCAACGCCGGTGAGCTTTTCCGCGACGGGGTTCATGAAGGTGATGCGGTTGGCGGCATCGGTGCAAATCACCGCGTCGCCGATCGACTGCAGCGTGACCCTCAGACGCTCCTTCTCGTCGGCCAGCATCGCCGCCGAAACCATCAGCCGCGTCTCGGCCTCCTTGCGCTGCGTGATATCGGTCAGGCTGCCGATGGCGCGGATCACCCGGCCCTCGGCGTCGCGCTCGATCGTCTTGCCACGGTCGAGGATCCAGACCCAGTGGCCGTCCTTGTGGCGCATCCGGAACTCGGCTTCGAAAAAGGGCGTCTCGCCGGCAAGGTGCGCGCGATCCGCCTCGGCGACGCGTGCCTGATCGTCGGGATGGATCATGGTCAGCCAGCGGTCCGGGTCTCCGTCGAGCTCGCCAGCGGCATAGCCCAGCATCTTCGCCCAGGTTTCGGAATAGGTTGTGCCACCCTTGCGCATATCGAGGCTCCAGACTCCCTGTCCGGTGCTGGTGAGCGCGAAATTCCAACGGGTCTCGGCCTCGGCGATGCGCGCCTCGGCCTGCTTGCGGGCGTCGATGTCCTCGATCTGCGACACCAGATAGAGCGGGCGGCCTGTCCCCTCTTCGCGGATGACCGAGCCCGCAAGCTGCGCCCAGACCGGAGTACCGTCCTTGTGCAGATACCGCTTCTCGAAATGGAAGGAGTGGATCTTGCCTTCCTTCAGGCTCATCATCGTCTCGCGGCCGATCTGCAGGTCGTCGGGATGGGTGATCTGGAGGAACGTCAGCGCCTCGATTTCCGATCGGGTATAGCCGAGCATGTCGGCGAAGGCCGGATTGGCCTGAACGATGCGCCCGTCGAGCCCGACAATGGCGACGCCGATCGCCGAATCCTCCATGGCCCGGCGGAAGCGCTGTTCGCTCTCGGCGATCTGCCGGCGATCGTCGACGATGCGTTGGATGAACATGGCCGACAGAAACAGCGTCGCGGCTGTGATGGCGATGGAAATCTGCAGGCAGAGCCTCAGCGCGTCGGCGCCAAATTCGAGGCGTGGCAGCAGGATCGATGCGGCGGCGGCAACCAGGCCGATTGCGAGCAAACCCTGCGCGGCGTGCCTGTCGGCACGAAGCCCTTTCCAGTTCAACCACGCCACGATGCGACCCACCCCAACACGCAACTGCACGTTGCCGCAACCCTGGCGGATCGGTTTTAAGGAATGGTTGCGCAGATGATGGCGATCGCTCCGCTAACCGGCAAACAATTGCCGGCATGATTAAGGGACTGTTTCGAAACAGCCCCGGCGGGCTACCAGCGCACGAAAAGCCGCCCGCCGATAGCCCCGAGCAGCGTCAGGAAGGCGATGGCGATCGTATACCAGGTGGCGACGAAGAGCGGCGAATCGTCGAAACAATGCGCGGCGTAGAAGGTTGCCGCGAGCCCGCCCGCGAGCAGCCCGGCCACCGCGCCAGCAAGCACCGGCCTGGTCGGCGCGCCGTAGCGCAGCATGCCGAGGAAGACCGCCAGCGGGCCGATGCCGATCAGCGGGATGAAAGTCATGCAGATCATCATGTTCGAGCCGACGAGCCGCTTGCCCCAATCGGCCTGGGGTACGACGAAAAGCTCCAGGACCACCGCCAGCACGACCAAAAGCGGCGCGGCGAGCATCCAGGCCATCTTCTGCCTTGTCGAAGCGCCCGGCACCGACAGCGCGCGGATCAGCGCGAAGGCGCTGACCGCAAGCACCAGCGTGAACACGAATTTCGACATGAAGCGCATCGTGTGCATGGCCGGCATGATGTCGGGACGCGGCCCGATGGTCGTGAAGAACACGGCTGCCGCGATCGCCACGGCAACGGAGACCGCCAGCCACCAGGCCTTGCCCATCGGCATGGCCTTCTTGCCGGCATCCGCGTCGAGCGCTTTGATCAGATCCTCTGTCCTCATGTCACTGTCGCCCGAATCTTTTAGCGATCGCGGCGAGGCCGCGATGCAGCGACACGCGCACAGCCGTTTCACTGACGCCGAGCTTGGCGGCGGTCTCGCCGATCGAATGACCGTCGACCGAAATTGACGAGACGACCGAGCGTTGCGTCGGCGGCAGTCCCTCGAGCGCCCGATTTATGTCGCGCTGGCTGACCGTCTCCGTCTCCGGCTCGGCGAAGGTCTCGGCGATCTCGTCGATCTCGACCTCGATGCGGCGCCCTCGCCGGCGGAACGCGTCGATAAGCTTGAAGCGGGCGATCGCGTAGACCCAGGGCAGCACCGGCGCATCCGGCCGCCAGGTGTGGCGTTTCACATGAATGGCAAGCAAGGTTTCCTGCACGACATCCTCGGGGTCGACTCCGCCCTGAACGATCTTGCGCCGGACAAAGCCGCGAACGAGGGCGGCGATGCGATGCAGAAAGTTGGCATAAGCCCTTTCGTCTCCCGCGATCGCGGCCCTGAGCAGCCCGGAGAGCTCTGCCTCGTCCTTGCCGGTCACAAGAGTTTACCCCCGAAGTTCGCGTCTCGGCCCTGGTTTGTTACGTGGCCGGCGAAATAATGTCCAAGCCAAACTGCCGCAAAATCACGAAAGTTTGCGGCATGGCGACGGATTGAAGCAGGGGCACAATCTTGACTACAATAATCAGGTATTGGTAGGTGAGCCGAGCCTGACCCCTGTCTCCAGATTTGAGGACGATGCCCCATGAAGAATGCCCTTTCCACGCTCGCCGGCGCTGCGATGGCGCTCGGCGTGATCGCCGGCCCGGCCATGGCGGAGGATCAAGGCATCGTCGTCTACAATGCCCAGCATGAGAGCCTCGCCAAGGAATGGGCTGCCGGCTTCACTAAGG
>NZ_RZRY01000713.1:0-3084 GCF_003998035.1 Mesorhizobium sp. M2A.F.Ca.ET.039.01.1.1
GGCCGGCAGGCCAGAGAGGGGGGCCTAGCGCTGCCCTTCGCGGTTAGCCGGATCGCAAATCCAGGGAGCACCCTTGTCCGCCCCACTCATCGAAATGCGCGGCATCACCAAGAGCTTCGGCGCCGTCAAGGCGAACGAGGCCGTCGACCTCAGCGTCGCACCCGGCGAAATCCTCGGCCTGCTTGGCGAGAATGGCGCAGGCAAGACGACGCTGATGAACGTGCTGTTCGGCGCCTACGCGCCGGACGCCGGCGAGATCCTGGTCGAAGGACGGCCCGTCGCCATCCACAATTCGGCCGATGCGCTCGCCGCCGGCATCGGCATGGTGCATCAGCATTTCCACCTCGCGCCGCGCCTCACGGTGCTGGAAAACCTGCTGATCGGCATTCCCGGCAAATCCGGCCGCATCGACCGTGCGCGCGGGCTCGCCCGGCTCACCGAAATCAGCCGGCAGTATGGGCTGAGCCTCGATCCGAACCTGCCGGTGTCGGCGCTGTCGGTCGGTGAGCAGCAGCGGCTGGAGATCATCAAGGCGCTGTTTCGCGGCGCGAAGCTTTTGATCCTCGACGAGCCGACTGCCGTGCTGGCGCCAAGCGAAGTAGACGGCCTGTTCGCCGCCCTGCGCTCGATGGCGGCGCAGGGGCTCGGCATCATCTTCATCTCGCATAAGCTGAACGAGGTCCGGGCGCTCACCCATCGCTGCGTCGTGCTGCGCCATGGCAAGGTCGCCGGCCGCGTCGACCACCCGGCAGAAACCACCTCGGCCGAGATGGCCAGACTGATGTGCGGCCACGAAATCGTCCCGCCGGTCAAGGAGGCTTCGACGCCCGGCGCCGCCGTGCTGACGCTCGACGGCATTTCCACCGCCGGCCATGCCGGCACGCCGCTGCGCGACGTCTCGCTGGTCGTCCGGGCGGGCGAGATACTCGGCATCGCCGGCGTCTCCGGCAACGGCCAGCGGGCGCTGGCCGATGTCATCTCCGGCATGCTGCCGCCAAGGGCCGGCACGATGACGATAGCCGGCAAAACGGCGACGCAATTCTCGCCGCGCGAGCTGCAGGCGCTTGGCCTCGGCCGCATCCCGGAAGACCGCATGACCACCGGACTGGTCACCAACCTGCCTCTAGCCGATTCCATGGTTCTGCCGCGGATCGGCACCGAGGCCTTCAGCCGCAAAGGCCTGCTCAACCCGGCGGCGATCCGCGCCTTCGCCGAAGAACAGATCAAGGCCTACGACATACGCTGCCCTGGCCAGATGGTGCGCGCCGGCGCGCTCTCCGGCGGCAACCTGCAGAAGGCGCTTTTGGCACGCGAGCTCGCCTTCGACCCGAAAGTGCTGATCGTCTCGCAGCCGACGCGCGGCCTCGACATCGGCGCCGCCCGCTTCATCCACGAGAAATTCCTCGCGATGCGCGCCAAAGGCTGCGGCATCATCGTCATCGGCGAAGACCTCGAGGAATTGCTGATGCTCTCGGACCGCATCGCGGTGATGTATGAGGGCCGCATCGCCGGCACGCTTATCAGCGCCGATGCCACCGTCACCAGGCTCGGCTTGATGATGACCGGCGCCGGGCAGACCGAGGAGGCGGCCTGATGTTTCGCCTCGAAGCCCGCACCTCGACACCCGCCTGGTTCAATCTGGCGCTGCCGCTGATCGCCATCGCCGCGACGCTCATTCTGTGCAGTGGCCTGATCGCCATCGCCGGCGCCGGCGTGATCGAGGCCTATGGCGTGATGCTGTCGGCCTCGCTCGGCGACAGCTACGCCATCACCGAGACGCTGGTGCGCGCCGCCCCGATGATCTTCACCGGCCTTGCCGTGGCGATCGCCTTCCGCGCCAAATTCTGGAACATCGGCGCCGAGGGGCAGCTGCTCGCCGGCGCGGTGGCGAGCTGCTTTGTCGGCGCGATCCCGATGCCGGGCACCCTCGCCATGCTGTTGATGGCGATTGTAGGCGCCGCCGCCGGCGCGCTCGTGGCGCTGGTGCCGGCGACGTTGCGCATCAAATTCAAAGTCGACGACGTGGTGAGCTCGCTGCTGCTAAACTCGGTCATCTATTACGCGCTGATGGCGCTGATCGAAGGGCCGTGGAAGGACACCTTTTCCGGCTACCCGATCTCGCCACCGATCGAGGATTCCGCCAACTTCCCGGTGCTGATCGAAGGCACGCGGCTGCATCTCGGCGTCGTCGTGGCGCTGATCGCAGCACCGCTTTGCTGGTTCCTGATCGCCCGCACCACGCTCGGCTTTAGGATCCGCGTCACCGGCGAGAATCCGGAAGCGGCGCGCTATGGCGGCATCAACGTCCAGCGCGTGCTGCTCTCGACCGCCCTGCTCTCCGGCGCGCTGGCAGGCCTGGCCGGCGTCGGCGAGGTTGGCGGCGTGCATTTCCAGGTGATGAGCGACATCTCGCCGGGCTATGGCTATTCCGGCATCGTCGTCGCCATGCTCGCCAGGCTCAACCCGCTCGGCGTGGTGCCGGCGGCGATCTTCCTGGCCGCCGTCATGACCGGCGCCGAGGCGATGTCGCGCGCGACCGGCGTGCCGGCTTTCCTGAGCGACGTCATCCAGGGCACGGCGCTGCTTGCCATGCTGGTGGCGCTGCTCTTCACCGCCTACCGCATCCGCCGCGTGGGAGCGCAGACATGAGCGCGGTGTTCGAGCAGATTTTCCAGGTCGGCTTCCTCGCCGCCATCATCCGCATCGCCACGCCGCTCGCTTTCGCCACACTCGGCGAAATGTTTTCCGAACGCGCCGGCGTGCTCAATCTCGGCATCGAAGGCATCATGCTGCTCTCGGCCATGGCCGGTTTCACCGCCGCCAGCCTCAGCGGCAGCCTGTGGCTGGGCGTGCTGGTGGCCGTGCTGGTCGGCGCGCTGATGGGCGCCCTGCACGCGCTGTTCACCGTCGCGCTGGGCCTCAGCCAACATGTCTGCGGCATCGGCGTGACCTTGTTCTCATCCGGTCTCGCCTATTTCCTCTATCGGTTGATCTTCGGCCAGCAATCGGTGCCGCCCAGCATCGACGGCTTCAAGCTGGCGCCGATCCCGCTGCTCTCGGACATACCGGTGATCGGCCCTGCCG
>NZ_RZRY01000714.1:0-3078 GCF_003998035.1 Mesorhizobium sp. M2A.F.Ca.ET.039.01.1.1
CCACGAGATCGTGCACAACCGCTACGTCGTCGAAGGGCTGCAGAGCCTCGGCGCCGTCTTCATCGAGGAACTGTCCGAGATTCCGCCGGAGCATCGCCAGTCGCCCGTGGTCTTTTCCGCGCATGGCGTGCCGAAATCGGTGCCGGCGGATGCCGAGGCGCGCAACCTCTTCTACCTCGACGCCACCTGTCCGCTCGTCTCCAAGGTGCACAAGCAGGCGATGCGCCACCAGCGGCTTGGCCGCCATGTGCTTCTGATCGGCCACGCCGGGCATCCGGAGGTGATTGGCACGATGGGCCAGTTGCCGGAAGGCGCCGTGACGCTGATCGAGACCGAGGCCGACGCCGCGCGCTTTGTGCCCGTCGACGCCTCGGCGCTGGGCTTCGTCACCCAGACGACCTTGTCGGTCGAGGACACCGCCGGCATCATCCGGGCTCTGCAGGAGCGGTTTCCCGAACTGCACGCGGCCGCGGCCGAATCGATCTGCTATGCCACCACCAACCGCCAGGAAGCGGTGAAGGAGACGGCCGCCGGTGCCGATCTGTTCCTCATTGTCGGCGCGCCCAACTCGTCCAATTCGCGTCGTCTTGTCGAAGTGGCGGAGCGCGCCGGCGCCACCATGTCGCTTCTCGTGCAGCGCGCCGCCGAAATTCCGTGGGATGAGATCGCCGGGATCAGGACGCTTGGCCTGTCGGCCGGCGCCTCGGCGCCGGAGATCATCGTCGACGAGATCATCGATGCGTTCCGGCAGCGTTTCGACGTCACCATCGACCTGGCGATAACGGCCACGGAAACGGAGGATTTTCCGGTGATGCGGGTACTGCGCGATGTCGAACTGACGGCGGCCGACATGGCCTTCGTCAATGGAGCGGCGTGAAACCGGATGGCCGTCTACACCGACGTCAGCGAAGGCGAATTGACCGCATTCCTCAAAGCCTATCCGGTGGGGGAACTGCTCTCCTACAAGGGCATCGCCGAGGGCACCGAGAATTCCAATTTCCTGGTCCACGCCTCCACCGGCTCCTACATCCTGACGCTTTACGAGAAGCGCGTCGACAAGGCCGATCTGCCGTTCTTCCTCGGCCTGATGGGCCATCTCGCCAGGAAGGGCATTTCCTGCCCGCTGCCGGTCACGGCGCATGACGGCACCGTCATCGGCACGCTCGCCGGCCGTCCGGCCGTCATCATCACCTTCCTCGAAGGCCTGTCGCTCAGGCGCCCGACCGCCGCGCATTGCGCGGAAGTGGGCAAGGCGCTCGCCAGCCTCCATATTGCCGGCCAGGATTTCCAGATGAGAAGGCCGAACGCGCTGGCGATCGATGGCTGGCGCAAGCTCTGGGCGGCCTCGCGCGAGCGGGCCGACGAGGTCGAGCCGGGCCTCGCCGCCGAAGTCGATGCCGACTTCGCCGATTTCGAACGCAACTGGCCGAACGACCTGCCGCAAGGCATCATCCACGCCGACCTGTTCCCGGACAATGTCTTCTTCCTCGGCGAGAAGCTGTCCGGGCTGATCGACTTCTATTTCGCCTGCGACGATCTCTACGCCTACGATGTCGCCACCTGCCTCAACGCCTGGTGCTTCGAGAAGGATTTTTCCTTCAACCTGACCAAGGGGACAGCGCTGCTCGCCGGCTACCAGTCGGTGCGGCCGCTTGGAAACGACGAGAAGGCGGCTATGCCGATCTTGGCGCGCGGCTCGGCGCTGCGCTTCATGCTGACCCGCCTCTATGACTGGCTGACCATCCCGGATGGCGGACTGGTGATGAAGCGCGACCCGACCGAATATATCCGCCGCATGCGCTTCCACCGCGCGATCAGGTCGCCATCCGAATACGGGCTGACATGAACAAAAAGATCGAGATCTTCACCGACGGCGCCTGCTCGGGCAATCCCGGGCCGGGCGGCTGGGGCGCCGTACTGCGCTACAACGGCGTCACCAAGGAACTGTCCGGTGGCGAGGCCGAGACCACCAACAACCGCATGGAGTTGCTGGCCGCCATCACCGCGCTCAATGCGCTGAAGGAACCTTGCACGGTCGACCTCTACACCGACAGCAAATACGTCATGGACGGCATCTCCAAGTGGATCCATGGCTGGAAGAAGAACGGCTGGAAGACCGGCGAGAGGAAGCCGGTCAAGAATGGCGAGCTCTGGCAGGCGCTCGACGAGGCCAACCGGCGCCACAAGGTCACCTGGAACTGGGTGAAGGGCCATGCCGGCCACCCGGAGAACGAACGCGCCGACGAACTGGCCCGGCAAGGCATGGCGCCGTTCAAGCCGAAGCTGGCACGGCCTGCGCCGGTTGCGGCAGCGCCACAGAAAGCCGCTCCAACCGGCAAACGCGCACCCCGGCGCTCTACGCAGAGCTACTGACGCGAGACTTCTACAGCTAACGGATCAGAAGCGCCGTCGAGAACATGCCGAGCGCGAACACCGTATGCGCCACGAGGTTCAGCGCGCGCACCTTCGTCGGATTGGGAAGTTTTGATGCCGCCCAACCGGCGCCCATGCCCGGCGCCAGCAGGAACCATCCGGCGCCGACCGTGACGATGCCGAGGATGAAGGCGGGCAGGAAGGTCGGCGCGGCCAGCCAGCCCGCGCCGGCGAGCACGACCAGGATTACGCCGTAGAGCATGCCGACGAGGTAGTGGAAGACCCAGCCTAGCGCCTTTTCATGCGCATAGGGCGCGGCCTTGCCGATATCGTCGTGAAAGACCTTTTCGGGCAGATGCCGGACCCAGCGTCCGACCATGCCCCAATTGGGCAAGGGCTGGCCGACCGCCTTGTTGAGGATGATCGCCCAGATATCCATGAACACCGTGGCGCCGATGCCGATCGCGACCGCGCGCCAGGCGATGTCGAGCATTAGAGCTGCCCGAGGATATGAGCCGCGCCGCTCTCGTCGACGCCCGGCTTGGTTTCGACATTGAGCGCGGTGACCTTGCCGTCGTCGACGATCATCGAGAAGCGCTTCGAGCGCAGGCCCATGCCGGCCGCGGAAAGATCGTTGTCGAGGCCGACCGACTTGGCGAAATCGCCGCTGCCGTCGGCGAGGTAGAGGATCTTGCCTTCCCCGCC
>NZ_RZRY01000715.1:0-3074 GCF_003998035.1 Mesorhizobium sp. M2A.F.Ca.ET.039.01.1.1
GTCCGGCATTGCGATCGGCGACCGCGTCACCGGCGATCCCAACATCGCCTGCGGACGCTGCGCCCACTGCCATGCCGGCCGCGTCAATCTCTGCAGCAATCTCAGCGCCATCGGCATCCATCGCGACGGCGGCTTCGCCGACTATGTGCTGATGCCGCACAGGCAGGCGTTCCGGCTACCCCCGAACCTAAGACCGACGCATGGCGCCTTCTGCGAGCCGCTGGCCTGCTGCCTGCACGGCGTCGACCTGGCAGCGATCCGGCCGGGCGCGTCGGTCGTGGTGCTCGGCGGCGGCGTCATCGGCCTGCTCGTCGTGCAACTGGCGAAGCTCGCCGGTGCTGCGACCATCATCCTGTCGACCAGGCAGGCCTCGCGCCGCGCGCTTGCCGAGGAGCTCGGCGCGACGGCAACGGTGGATCCAAGCGCCGGCGATCCGGTCGCAGCCATCGCCGGCCCGAATGGCCTGGCGCCCGGCGGCGTCGACATGGTGCTGGAGTGCGCTGGCGTGCGCGACACGGTCGAACAGTCGATGCGGATTGCCAAAGCCGGCGGCACGGTCGTGATCGTCGGCGTGGTGCCGCAAGGCATGAAGGTGGAGATCGAGCCGTTCGATCTTTTGTTTCGCGAATTGAAGGTGCTCGGCTCCTTCCTCAACCCGTTCACGCATGGCCGGGCGGCGCAGTTGATTGCCTCCGGGGCGATCGAGATCGATAGGCTGATCTCAAGGCAGGTCAGCTTGGAAGAGGCTCCAGACGTCATCGCCAATCCGCCGGCGCCGGGCGAGGTCAAGGTGCTGGTGGTGCCGGGACGAGGCTGAGACGCAGTTCTCCCTTCTCCCCTTGTGGGAGAAGGTGTCGCCGAAGGCGACGGATGAGGGGTGCTCCAGCTTGGCGCGGACGGCACTCCGTCCAACACCCCTCATCCGTCTCGGCGCTGCGCGCCGATCCACCTTCTCCCACAAGGGGAGAAGGTAAGGGCAAGCCTACAGCTTGCCGTTGCGCTGCTGCACCATCATGAAGGTGTCGTAATTATATTCGGCGACCTGGGCCCAGAGATAGTGCTCCTTGCGGAAGCCCTTGATCGATTCCCAGATCTTCTTGAACGGCGCGTTGTTGGCTTCCATTTCGGCATAGACTTCGTTGGCCTTTTCGAAGCAGGCCGCCAGGATTTCCTGGCTGAAAGGCGCCAGCTTGGCGCCGCCGGCCACCAGCCGCTTCACCGCCGCCGGATTGAGGAAGTCGTATTTCTGCAGCATGTTGGCGTCCGCCGCCTGGGCGGCGGTGTGCACCAGCGACTTGTAGGCCGGCGACAGCTCTTCGTATTTGGCCTTGTTGAAGAGCAGGTGCACGGTCGGGCCGCCTTCCCACCAGCCGGGATAGTAGTAATAGGGCGCGACCTTGTAGAAGCCGAGCTTCTCGTCGTCATAGGGGCCGACCCATTCGGCCGCATCGATCGTGCCCTTTTCCAGCGCCGGGTAGATGTCGCCGCCGGCGATCTGCTGCGGCACGACTCCGAGCTTCTGCACGACCTTGCCGGCAAAACCGCCGATGCGCATCTTCAGGCCGGACAGGTCGGCGACCGTGTTGATCTGCTTGCGGAACCAGCCGCCCATCTGCACGCCCGTGTTGCCGCCCGGCAGACCGAAAAGGCCCTGCGTGGCCAGGAATTCGTTGAACAGGTCGATGCCGCCGCCATGGTAGTGCCAGGCATTCATGCCGCGCGCATTGAGCGAGAACGGCACGGCCGCGCCCAGCGCCCAGGTGGGATCCTTGCCCCAGTAATAGTATGCCACCGTATGACAGGCTTCGACCGTGCCGGCTGCGGTGGCGTCCGCCGCCTGCAGACCGGGCACCAGTTCGCCGGAGGCGAAGACCTGGACCTGGAAATTGCCATCGGTCGCTTCCGACAGCATTTTCGAGAAGACCTCGGCGCCGCCATAGATCGTGTCGAGCGACTTGGGGAAGGACGACGCAAGCCGCCAGGTCACTTTCGGGTTGGACTGGGCGATGGCCGGCGCGGCGAGCGTCGCGGCCGCTGCCGCGGCGCCCACGCCGGACGCACCGGCCTTGCGGATGAATGAACGACGATCCATTAAGTTTCCTCCCTTGCGGATCAGCTGACCGATGCCGGGACATTCTCGGTGCCCGGACCGGTTGTCGAGAACCATACACGGGCAAGAAGTCGAGTCCAGCGCCGCGACCCAGCTAGCGGCCATTCGGCCGCCATCTGCAACTATAGTCTAACGCTCACTTCCCTGGTCCATGCGAGGCGGCCAAACTTGCCATGGAAAAGCCGCGTCGGATCGCTTATTTTATAGGCAGAACAATTCCTTGGCCTGATGGAAACCAAACTCAAAATGCAGCAACCGCTCGTCGCCGTCTCAACCGACGTCCGCCAGTTCGACAACTACACCTGGCACGCCGCGCCCCAGCAGTATCTGGAAGCGGCTGTGGCCGGCGCCGGCGTGTTCCCGCTGCTGGTGCCGTCCTTCGGCGACCGGCTCGACCTCGACGAATTGCTGTCGGCGGTCGACGGCGTCATGCTGACGGGTTCGAAATCCAATGTGCATCCCTCGCTTTATGACGGCGACCCGAGCGAGGCCAACGGTCCCTACGATCAAGCCCGCGATGCCACGACGCTGCCGCTGATCCGCAAGGCGCTGGAGCGCGGCGTGCCGGTGCTTGCGATCTGCCGTGGCATCCAGGAGCTGAACGTGGCGCTGGGCGGCACGCTCGGCACCGAGATCCAGGAGCGCGAAGGCTCGCTCGACCATCGCGCGCCGGTGAGCGACAATCAGGACGAGCGCTTCGCCATCCATCAGACGGTCTCGATCAAGCCGGGCAGCTGCTTAGCCGGCGTGTTCGGCGCCGGCGACATCAAGGTCAACTCCTTGCATCGGCAAGGGATCGACCGGCTCGGCTCGAAACTGCAAATCGAGGCATTGGCCACCGACGGCACGATCGAAGCGGTTTCCGTCAAGGACGCGCGGGCCTTCGCGGTCGGCGTGCAATGGCACCCCGAATACTGGGTGAAGTCGGACAGCAATTCCGCCAAGATCTTCAAGGCCTTCGGAG
>NZ_RZRY01000716.1:0-3072 GCF_003998035.1 Mesorhizobium sp. M2A.F.Ca.ET.039.01.1.1
ATGAAGTTCAAAGCTATCGTGCACGAAGCGGAAGAAGGTGGATTCTGGGCCGAGGTTCCCGCCATTCCGGGATGCGCAACCGAAGGAGAAACCCTGGACGAACTCATGGCAAATCTGCGTGAGGCAATTGAAGGCTGCCTTTCGGTAGATCTGCCGTCTTCGGTCACTTCAGTTCCCGGCAAGGTGGTGGAAATCGCAGTTTGAAATCCATTTCGGGCAAGGATCTGGCCAGGGCCATTGAGCGGCGAGGCTGGCAACTTCTGCGAATAGCAGGCAGCCATCATATTTATGGAAAAGAGGGAAGCATTGTGCGTCTCTCTATCCCGATACATGGCAACAAGCCCCTCAAGACGGGTCTCGTGCGCCATCTTCTGAAGATGGCGGAAATCAGCGAAACAGATGTCTGAACATCTCTACTCTGCCCCCTGCCCCATCCGCCGCGCGGCGTAGCGCTCTATGGCCGACAGACCGTCATAGATCAGCACCGCAAGCGCGGCGACGATGAGACCGCCCTGCAGCACGAAGGCAAGGTTATTCGAGATCAGGCCGGCGATGATCACCTCGCCCAGGGTCTTGGCTGCAACCGTTGAGCCGATCGTCGCGGTGGCGAGGCTGATGACGACCGACAGCCGGATGCCGCCCAGAATAACAGGGGCGCTGAGCGGCAACTCGACCTTCATCAGCCTTTGCCAGCCGGTCATGCCGGCCCCGCGCGCCGCTTCCATCACATTGCCCGACAGCGTGGTCAGCGCGGTCAGCGCATTCTCGAAGATCGGCAGCAGCCCATAGAGGAAGAGCGCGATCAGCGTCGGCTTCTCGCCGAAGCCGACGGCCGGTACCGCAAGCGCCAGCACGGCAACCGGCGGAAAGGTCTGGCCGATATTGACCAGGCTGCGCGACAAGGGCAGGAACTCGGCGCCTGCCGGCCTGGTGACCAGGATGGCTAAAGCCACCGCGACAATCGTTGCCGCGACCGTCGCGACCAGGACGGTCCGCAGGTGCTGCAGGGTCAGCGTCAGCAGGCTGCCCTGGTTGTAGATCGCCGGCGCGCCATTCTCGGTCAGGGGTTTCAACAGCGGCTCGAACCAGCCCGGGCTGATGATGAAGACCACCAGCAGCGCCAGGACAGCCAGCCTCAGCAGCGCGGGCAGCCAGGCTTTCATTGCGGCCTCGCCGCGCGTTTCACCAGGCCCTCGACGGTGACGCGGCCAATGAGCCTGCCGTCCGCGCCTTTTACCGGCAGCGCGGGCCGCCCCGACCACAGAAGCTCGGCAAGCGCGTCGCGCTGCGTGGCCTCACCGGGGATCGCTTCGCCTTCCGCGCCGCCCGGCTCCACCGCATCGCGCACAGGCCCGAGCGACAGCAGCCGGAACGGCCTTTCGCTGGCGCCGACCAATGTCTCGACGAAGCCGCTCGCCGGCCTGGCCAGAATCTCCGCCGGTTTGGCATATTGCACCAGCTTGCCGGCATCCATGACGGCGATCTTGTCGCCCAGATGCACCGCCTCTTCCATGTCGTGGGTGACGAGGATGATGGTGGTGCCGAAACGCTTCTGGATCGCCAGCAGATCCTCCTGCGCCTTGGTGCGGATGATCGGGTCCAACGCGCCGAAGGGCTCGTCCATCAAAAGCACGTTTGGCTCGGCGGCCAGAGCGCGGGCCACGCCGACACGCTGCTGCTGGCCGCCGGAAAGCTCGTGCGGGTAACGCGGGCCGTAGGCCTGTGGATCGAGCTGGTAAAGCGTCATCAGCTCGTCGACACGCGCCTTGATCCGATCCCTGTCCCAGCCGAGCAGCAGCGGCACAGTGGCGATGTTCTGCGCCACCGTGCGATGCGGAAACAGTCCATGGCCCTGAATGGCGTAGCCGATGCTGCGGCGCAGCTGATAGCCAGGCACCGAGCGGTTGTCGGCGCCGTCGAGCTTGATGACGCCGGAGGTCGGCTCGACCAGCCGGTTGATCATCCTGAGCAGCGTCGTCTTGCCGGATCCCGACGTGCCGACAATGGTGGCGATGGTGCGCGGCTCAATGACCATCGAAACATTGTCGACCACCGTCGTCTCGTCATAGCGCTTGGTGATGCCCTCGATCTCGATCATGCCGTTTCAACTACCCTGCGCTTGGTGGCGGTCATCTCGATGACCGCGTCGAGGATGATGGCCGCCGCAAAGGCCAATGCCACGGTGGGCAGCGCGCCGAGCAGCACCAGATCCATCGCGGTCTGGCCGACGCCCTGGAAAACGAACACGCCGAAGCCGCCGCCGCCAATCAGCGCGGCAATGGTGGCAAGGCCGATATTCTGCACCAGCACGATGCGGATGCCGGTCAGGATCACCGGAAAGGCGAGCGGGAACTCGACATCGAAAAGGCGCTGGCGATCGGTCATGCCCATGCCGCGCGCGGCGTCGTTGGCCGCGCGGGGCACACCAGCCAGCCCGACCACCGTGTTGGCCACCACCGGCAACAGCGAATAGAGGAAGAGCGCGACAAAGGCGGGCGCGGTGCCGATGCCCCTGATGCCGATCGCGGCGGCCCCCGGCACGTGGACGGCGACCCAGCCGAGCGGCGCGATCAGCAGGCCAAACAGCGCTATGGAGGGAATGGTCTGGATGATGTTGAGCACGTTCAGCACCCCCGCCCGCAGCTTCTCGACGCGATGGCAAAGGATGCCGAGCGGTATGCCGACGATCACCGCGCCAGCCAGCGAGCCAAGCGCCAGGCTAACGTGCTTGGAAGCCTCGGCCCAGAAACTGTCGGCGCGGCTGGCATATTCCTTGAGGATGGAGAGGGTGTCCCAGCTTCCCGAGACGAGCAGCACGGCAATGGCGAGCGCGGCAAGGACGAGCACGCCGACGCGCGACCAGGGCGACAGGTTCAGCCTGGTCAGCACATCGGCCAACAGCAGGGTGAAGGCAAAGATCAGCAGCCAGAAACCGGAGGCGGGCGCGACGCGGGCAAAGGTGTTTCCGGCAGGCGTCAGGAAACCGCCGGCGGTGCCGATCAGGACCGATAGCGCGACCAGCGCGACGACGCTGACCGCCAGCCTGAGGATCAGCGGCGTCTTAAGCAAGGC
>NZ_RZRY01000717.1:0-3069 GCF_003998035.1 Mesorhizobium sp. M2A.F.Ca.ET.039.01.1.1
GCGGAGCCTCGGCAGGCGCCGCCTCCGCGACCGGCTGGATCTCTCCAGCCGCCTGAGCCTGCTCCCCGGCGACGACTTCCAATTCCTCGGCCCGCGCCTTGCGCGCGGCCCGGCCCAGCAGCCCCTCGGCGGTCGCCTCCTTGGCGCCGGCCAAGAGCGGCGGCAGCTCAGGCCCGAGCTCGGCGCCTTCCAGCTCGATGGCATAGACGCGGATGCCGCGCGAGCCGAGCACGCCGACCAGCGCGCCGATCTCCTCCGGTCCCGGCTGGAGGAGGTTGAGATCCAGCACCACCGGGCGACCGTTGAAATAGCCCGGCGAGTTGGCGATCCAGCGATCCAGCCCCTCCAGCCAGTCGGCGATCGGCGCCTCCGGCGTCAGCGTGAAAGCGACGAAGGAACGGGCGCGGAAGCGGATCGATTTGTTGTGCAGGGGGGCGGCGAAGGTCACGTCCAGGCGAATCCTTACTCAATGGTTAAAGGGTGCCGGGCGAATGGTTAACAAAAGGTTAATTTTGGGGATCAGGGCCGTTAAGGAAGTGGCGCGGCCAAGTTCTGTGGCCGCACGGTGACAGGGCCTGCCGATGCCGCTATCGTCTCACCCCAGCCTGGCGGAAAGCAAGGGAGATCATGTCATGGAGATCAGCAAGCCCGAGGACGCCGCGGCCGCCTTCGCCGATGCCTGGAACAAGCATGACATGGACGACTTCGCGGCGCTGTTTTGCGAGGACGCCAATTTCGTCAATGTCGTTGGCATGTGGTGGAAAGACCGGGCCGAGATCGAAGCGGCGCACCGCGCGACTCACAAGACCATGTTTCGCGACAGCCGGCTTGAGGGTGTCGCCGCGTCGGTCGTCGAGCTGTCTCCCGGCCTCGGATCGGTGCACTACAGATGGACCCTGACCGGCGCATCCGCCCCGGACGGCTCGCCCGCCGGAACGCGGGAAGGCATCCTGCTTCTGGTGGTGAAGAAGGAACAGCTTGGATGGCGGATCAAGGTGGCCCAGAACACCGACATCGTCCCAGGCGCGATCGCTCCCCCTGCCCGCGCAAGCAGATAGAACGGCCAAGCCCGATCGAGTCGCGCATGTGAAGCGGCTAATATACAGGCGATCTGCAGCCGAGCACCATCCCGCCCGGGACTTTCCACTCTTCAGGGACAAGGAGACGGGCAATGGGCATTTATCGGGAAGACTGCAGGCGAGCAGGCAAGGCAGGCACGGCACTGGCGGCGCTGATGTTGCTGGGAGGATGCATGACGCACCAGCCGACAGGCATAGATGCATACCAGACGAGCGGCATCGACCAATGGCTGGCGACGGCCGACGCCGACAAGGTCGTCAACGCGATGGCCGCGAAGGGCCTGATGCCCGCCACCATCGACTGCCGCTTCGCCGACACCACGCCAGGACAGGTGGCCTACCTCTCGAAATTCACCTGGACGCGGGCGCCCGCCAACACACGCTACCACTGGGAAGTGGGCGATCCGGCCTATCTCGCGAGCAAGGAAGTGCGGGCCAACCGGGTGGGCTTGCAGCGCGTGGATGCGAAGGTTGTGCGGGACAGCGCTACAGGGCAGAAGGTCGGGTGCTCGGTTTGGGTGGGATAGGCGAATCCTACGAAACAGAACAATCGGAGCCGGTGGCTGGGGCGCTATAACCGACGAATATTGGGCGAATTGCAGCGGTCAAGCCTCTCCCGCCGGGCTAGGCCAAAGGCCGGATCGCCGGCCCGTTGAGGACGGTTCCGTCTGGCGAGAACTGCGAGCCATGGCAGGGGCAATCCCAGCACTGCTCCGTGGAATTCCAATGCACGATGCAGCCCAGATGCGTGCAGCTCGCCGAATGCCGGTGCAGCGTTCCGTCGCAGTCGCGACATACGGCGAGCTTGCTCAAGCCGTCCTGAAGGATGCCGCCTTCACCAGGCTTGAGATCGTCAGCCGATTTGATCTCGCCGGGCAGCAAATAGCCAGCAAGGTTCTTCACCGTCGTGAGGTTCTCATTGACGTATTGCGCAAAGGCTGCGGGCGGCGTCCGGTCCGGGGCGTACACGGCTTCCCAGGGGTTCGATCCTTCCACGATCAAATCGCGGATCAGCAGTCCGGCCAATGCGCCGTGCGTCATGCCCTGTCCGGAGTCGCCGGTGGCGATGAAGACGTTGCCGTTGCCGGGGCTGCGGCCTATGAAGCCGCAATAGTCGATCGTATCGAGAACCTGACCGGACCATCTCGCTCTTTCTCTGCCAAGATCGGGCACCAATGCCCTGATCCAGGCTTCGAGCGCAGTAAAGCGAGCCTCGCCGTCATCGGCTTCGCCCGATTTGTGATCGCGGCCGCCGGCAATGAGACAGTCGGTCTCGCTGGGGCCGGGATTGAGTCGGACATAATAATAGGGATCGTCCATGTCCCAGTAGAGCGCGTCGGGAAGAATTCCCCTTTCAATGTCGAAAGCCATCGCATAGGTGCGGTAAGGCGCCATCTTGCTATGGATCTTTACCCAGGTGTTGATCGGCGAATTGGTGGCGAACACCGCGTTCGAAGCGGTGATGGTGGAGCCGCCGTCGCATTTCAGGCGAACCTGCGTTCCCTCCTCGATTTCGACGACGGCGCTATCGGTGAATGCCTTGCCGCCTCGCTTCTGGAAATCGGCGAGCAGCGCGCGAAGATATTTCAGCGGATGGAAAGTGGCCTGGTTCGGATAGCGCAGGATGGGCGCCTTTTCATGGCCCTTGAGCGCTACACCCTTGCCATGCTCAACCGCGACGCCGATCTTTGCCGCGGCGGCATATTCCTTGTTGCATTCTCTGGCGGCCTCTTTCTCATCCATCCAGGCGGCGGGGAAAAGGAAGCCGTCCAGCCGCCGGAAGTCGCAGTCGATCTCCAGCCTGCCGACATGCTGTTCGATACAGTCGACGGCGGCTTGCTGGCTTTCCTGAAATCCGCGCGCGAGGGCCTCGCCGCGCATCTTAACCAGAGCGCTCAAACCGTCATCGCAGATGGGCGCCAAATGGGCGGTCGTGCGGGAAGTCATGCCGCCGAGCAGAGGGCCGCGATCCACAAGCACCACCTTGCGA
>NZ_RZRY01000718.1:0-3051 GCF_003998035.1 Mesorhizobium sp. M2A.F.Ca.ET.039.01.1.1
GTCTCGCCCCGCTCTGCGGCCGAAGACGACGTCCGCAGCGTCTTTCTCCAATATCGAAAAGAACTCGACAATCAGTTCCGGCGGCTCTTGAAGGTCGGCCGCCATGGCAGCCACATAGTTGCCCGATGCATGCTCAAGCCCGGTCCGAATGGCGGTAAAGGAGCCAAAGTTCCGACTGTGAAAGATGATCTTGTAGTCGTAGCCGGTATCCTTCAAAGCCGTGACCAGCAGCGCGCCGGATGCATCTGGCGATCCATCAATAACGAAGACAAACTCGATATCGCCCCTATACCTGCCGTGAAAGCCGGCAACTGCCTGCATCAGGGCGGGGATATTCGCCTCGTTTCGATAGATGGGAAAGACGATGGAGCGCGCCGTCACAATGCCTCCCATTCACCGAGAGCCTTGCACACTTGCTCGATCTCGTCGCTCGTCAGGTCTGGGTGGCACGGAAGGGAACAAAGACGACCGATACTTGCCCTGGAGACCGCGAGATTTTGGGTCCCTTTCATGGGCAGGTCAGCCCAGCCAGCCTGATCGCAATCGAGTACGGGATAGTGGACATCGGTATCGACTCCGCGGGCCTTCATGAACACCCGGAATGCATCCCGATCGTCGCAGAGTAGGACCGCAAGGTGCGCGACGGCGCCGCTGCCTCCGTCGACGAACCGGAGCCGGCTCCCGGCAGCAGACTTGAATCGGTCGAGGATGGCGCGGCGCTGTTCATTGCGACTGTTCAAATCCGGAAGAAGGATATCCAAAATCGCGGCCTGGACCTCATCCATGCGGGAGTTGCGCCCTCCCGGCAATCCCACATGATATTTGGAGCTCCAGCCATATTGATGAAGCTGACGAACGCGGTCTGCCAGCCTGGGATTGGAGGTTAGGACCGCGCCGCCATCCCCCATCGCGCCGAGATTCTTGGTCGGATAGAAGCTGAAAGTGGCGATGTCACCAAGCGATCCGACCGTTTCATCCCCG
Organism: Mesorhizobium sp. M2A.F.Ca.ET.039.01.1.1; assembly: GCF_003998035.1. Lineage (NCBI taxonomy): Bacteria > Pseudomonadati > Pseudomonadota > Alphaproteobacteria > Hyphomicrobiales > Phyllobacteriaceae > Mesorhizobium > Mesorhizobium sp. M2A.F.Ca.ET.039.01.1.1. The sequence goes on from NZ_RZRY01000718.1 coordinate 982, forward strand.
ATGCGTGCACCATGTGCCTGGGCGCAGTCCTCGATGACCGGTATGTGCGACATGCCCACATCGATAAGTCCTGCCCGGATAGCGGGAACATCGACCACACCTCCGTAAAGGTGGGTAACGACGATCGCAGCGGTGTCGGCACCCACTGCCTCCAGCACCGCTTGGATGCTTGCAAGCTGGCTGGCGGGTTCGATGTCGACATAGTGTGGAACGAGGTCGTTGTGCCAGCAGGCGCAACTGGCATATCCCCCGGCATTGGCCGCCACGATCACCTCGCGTCCATGCGAAGCGTTGAGCCCGACGACCGAGCGCAGAGCAAGCTCGAGGGCGTCTGTTCCGTTGGCGACGAGGATGCAGTCAGAGGCTCCCACAAATTTCGCAAAGTTTGCCGCGAATCGCTTCCCGGCCGCGCCATTGAGCCACCATCCGGATTGCAACGTGCTCGTTACTTCGCGCGCAATCTTGACCTCGTAGCGCTGATACAGGCGCTTGAGATCGTTCATCGGAACGGCATTCGGCTTCGTCATCAACAACTCAACAGCGTATCTTTATTGATCCCGGCCTGCTCGAACTGCAAAACACCCAGAAAATTCAGGTAGTTCTAATATAAAGTATCTGAGATACTGCCGTCACGGGCAGAATGGAAAGCCGGAACCACGGGCACAACTATTGAGATTCCGGCCTAGCCGCAACAGCTACGCGTCATTTTGCAAAACGTTGCAAGCCTAAAGCGCGTCGCGATCCTTCGGATGCGCTCCCATGCGCTTTAAGGTCCTTGATTTTACGCATGTTCTTTATCTCGAAACCGGTCCCCATTTTCGGGAGGCATGCTTTAGGGGCGGGCCAACGCGGCCTCGACAGGTTTGACCGGCACCGCTGTCAGCGACTCCACTCGGCCGCCTTTGAGCGTTAGCCTCTTCGTGCACACGCTTTGAATAAGACTCTCGCTGTGGCTCGCCAGAACGATTATGCCTGCCTTTTCGGCCAGTTCATCCATGCGCTTCTTGGCCTTTTCCTGGAAAGAGGCATCCCCCGCCCCGATCCATTCGTCCATGAGCAGGATTTCGGGGTCGAGCGCCGTCGCCACCGAAAAGGCGAGCCGCGCCGCCATACCCTGGCTATAGGCCTTGAAAGGCAGGTCGATGAAATCGCCGAGCTCGCTGAAGGCAATGATGTCTTCCATCTTTTCTTCAATCTCGGCTTCCGACCATCCGTTGATCAAGCCCCGCAACACAATGTTGCGGCGGCCGGTCGCTTCGCGGCGAAACCCTATGTTGATGTTGAAAAGAGCGTCGACCTTACCTTCGATCGCGACGCTCCCTCCGGAAGGCTCGTAAATGCCGTAGAGGACCTTCAGCAGTGTTGTCTTACCGGCTCCGTTCGGGCCGACAAGACCAAGCCGGTCGCCGGCCTTGAGTTCGAAACCGACGCCGTCGAGCGCCTGAACAAACTGCTTTCGGCCGGAGCCTTCTATTCGACCGCCAGTCGCGCTTAAACGCCGATCCGGCGCCGAAAGCGTCAGTTTTTCGTGCAGCTTGTAGATCAGGCTGACGTTGTCCAGCTTTATGGAAACCATCACAAACTCAAATCAAAAAGACGACCTGGCGGCGGTAGCTGCCAAGCAGCAGCAGCGCGATCGTCCACGTGACCAACGCTGTGGCGCCGGTGATGGCGAAGGCGTTACTCGGAAACTCACCCCCGAGGATCGGAATGCGCGCAACGTCCAGGAAGTAAGAGAACGGGTTCCAGAGATAGGAGTATCTCTGTATAGCGTCTTGGCCATTATAGACCCAAAAGACGGGTGTGAAGAACATCCCAACGCGCATCAGATTGCCGACGATGAATTCGCTATCTGGAAAGAATGCGCCCAAAAACGCGAAGACCGTGATGAGGGCTGGTGTGGTCAACAAGATCAACAGCAGTCCAGCAAGCGACCACAGCCACGCAGGCGTCAGCGAGGGCCCGCTGATCAGCAGGATAATGATGCATCCGACAACTGCATAACCGGCCCGGATCACCGACTGTACCGTCAGCCGCATCACATAGACGAACAGCGGCAGCGTCGTACCT